>JAGRAB010000010.1 GCA_020435085.1 Bdellovibrionales bacterium
GCAATATCAATTGGAGCAATTTTCATGCTTTCCCCCTCCATTAGCTACCCCATTAATTTATGTAATGGCTCGTCATGATTCAATCCATCCGAGGTCCTAACGCGCCGCTCGACTCCGGAAAGCTCATCTCTTTTAATGACTACGCTAACTTTATCTCCGGTTAGAGCAAAAAGTGCCACCTTACTTGGTGATATGCAGAGCAAAAACTTACCTACTCAATAAGCTTTGAGTTTCCAAGAAAATAACGCAAGTCTGAGCAGCATGTAAGATGGCACCTTAGCGGGATTTTGATAACTCGCGGTCACGGAGAACTGCTTTTTCGAAACTATAACGAAGGCCACGTTCAAGCTCAAGTTCACGCATAGAGTTTAAACCCGCAGCTGTCACACCTTGCTTGGATGTGACTTTTGCAAGTAACTCTTCAAGATTCAGCTTATTGGATTGATCTGCCAATTTAGAGGCCCCTAAAAATGTTTTTATTGTCATAAGACTTGCGGTTTCTCCATCAAAACCATGCTCTTCGAGCCACTCCCGCCAATAAATCATCAATTCAAAAACAAATCCAACACCACTCGCTGCAGAAACTGTGAGAGCTTCAAAAGCCTCTCCCTCTTCTGTTTCAATAACTAATCCCAATGGTGAAAATAAATCTTCAATAAAACTACCCAACTCTTCGTCACGAGTATTCGTACAATAGCCAATAACACCTTCTTTAATACTTGAGGGTGTATTTGGCATAAGACGAGCCACTCGTACTTTTGCATTAATGGCTTTTGTAATAACACTCATCGGTGTTCCAGCAGCAAGACTTATCACGATTTGATTTTCAGAAAATGCATGTTGAAAGTCTTCAATCGCAGATAATAAATCTTGAGGCTTCATTGCCAAAACGACAACATCCACTTGTTCAATCATTTGCTCACTACTACTTGGTGTCTGAATCTTTTTTTCTTCAGCAAATTTTTGCAGTTTTCCCGGTGAACGATTCGTTGCAAATATATGAGAAGCCGAGAGGATTTGAGAATCAAGCCACCCTTTAATAATTGTCTGAGCCATATTTCCACAACCAATAAAGCCCACTTTTTTGCTTGCCAATAAGTGATTCACAACGCTTTCCTCTCTCCCAAAAGGACTGATCCTAATCGTATCCATGTAGCCCCCTCTTCAATTGCGACCAAATAATCTTGGCTCGTGCCCATAGAAAGCTCTGTTAGCTTTGGAGCACTCAATTTTTCTTGATCGATCAAGAGATTGAGTTTTTCCAAGAGCTCTCGGCCTTGAACAAAATAAGGCCGACTGTCTTCAGCCTTCTTCGTCATTGGTGGCATAATCATCAAACCACAGGTCTGCAAAGCTTCCAACTGGACCACATGAAAAAAAAGATCAAATAACTGATCCGGTCGAACTCCTGACTTACTTTTTTCACCTGCAAGATTGACTTCAATAAAAATTTTTTGCTTTTTTTGAATCTCCTGATGGGCCGAATTCAGTTTATCCGCTAAAGACACGCGATCTACACTATGAATATAATCAAACTTTCCAGCAATACTTTTTACTTTGTTTGTTTGAAGATGACCGATAAAGTGCCAATGTAACTTTTTTTCTGAGAACTGTTTTTGTTTTTCTAAAGCTTCTTGAACATAGTTTTCACCAAAAGTATTTAACCCTGCACCGCAAGCCTCCATAAGAGTTTCAAGGCTTTGCATTTTTGAAACTGCCAAAATATTTACAGAAGTTTCTGCACGCCCAGATTTACTACAAGCTTCAGAAATTTGATGACGAATTTTTTCAAGATGGATTTTTATGGACATGCCAACCCTTTGCCTGCAATTGACTGACTAATTTTTCCAGAGGAAGTCCCACAACATTAGACCACGATCCTTCATACTTTTCGACAAACTGTTTTCCTAAGCCTTGAATCGCATAAGCCCCAGCTTTATCCATTGGCTCTCCTGTCTGAATATATTTTTCGATTTCTAAGTTCGTAAGAATTCGAAAATAAACTTTTGTTTGTTCAAAAAAGGTATGAGCTCGAGCCCAGTCCCCATCGGGAACCAACGTACATCCAGTTATAACGCTATGCATTTTTCCTGAAAGGAGTGATAAAAAGTCCTGTGCCTGTTGAAAATTTTCTGGCTTTCCAAGAATACGTCCCTCGATAGCAACAACTGTATCTGCTGATAAAACTAATTTATTCAATAAATTCGTCTGCTTAAGTGAATCTATCAAATATTTTGCTTTGCGTCTCGAAAGGGCTTGAGCAAAGTCCGCAGGATTCAGGTTTTCCTCAATATTTTCCGATACTTTAACTAGGTGAACCTGGAATAAAAAGCCAGCGTCACCAAGAAGTTGTCTGCGTCGTGGAGACTGCGACGCCAAGATAATTTCATACATATGTGAGTTTCATCTCACGAAAAGGTAGAAGATGTTAAGCTTTGATTTCATATTATTGATAAGTGGTCTGTTTCTTTTTGGATTTGCGGCCTATCTTTTCATGTCTGCCATATTTACCAACAACACCGATGCGGATGCCTTGGCTTGGGCTTCTGGTGATGAACCTGAAAAATCTAAAAATGCTTTAATTAATTTTTCTCGCCCACTTGTTCATAACTTTACCTTGCAACATGCTCAAAAGGTAACCGCAGAAAATTATCGAAAAAATATTGAGAAACGAATTCTTACTGCTGGTCTCTCTCAAGAAATCAATGTGGATGAGTATATTGGCCTCCAAATCCTTTGGGGACTTATGTTCCCCTTTGCTGCTACCGTTTTAAACTTTGCTTTACAGCTGGGCTACCCCTATTGGTTTGGTGGAGTCATTTCTGTTTTTGGAGTTTTGTTTCCTGGCATCTATTGCAATACCCGAAAAAAATTAAGATACACAGCCGTTGTTATTGATCTTCCATTTTTTATTGATCTTCTCGCCCTTTCAACAGAAGCCGGTTTGGATTTTATTGGTGCGATTCAACGGATCGTTGAAAAAGCCGAAAACAGTGTTCTCGCCGATGAACTTCGCATCGTCTTGAAAGATATTAAGCTGGGAAGTTCTCGGGCAGATGCTCTCAAAGCCATGTCTCAACGACTCGATATTCCAGAAATCACCTCATTTATTGCAGTAGTGATTGATGCTGACTCTACCGGAGCAAGCATTTCTCAAGTACTCAAAGACCAATCAGAACAAATGCGACTTGAACGTTTTGTCCGTGCCGAAAAAGCGGGGGCTCAAGCTTCTCAAAAAATGCTGATCCCAATGATGATGTTTATTTTGCCAGCGGTATTTATTATGGTGTTTGCCCCTGTCATTCTTCAATTTTTTTATGGAGGCAAGTAATGAACCGCCTCATGAATAAAACTAAAAATACAATTGTTGCTAATCAAATTGAAGAAGCAAAAACATTCTTCGAGCGTTCAAGAGGTCTCTTGGGCAGAAAACAACTTTCTCAAGGACATGCCCTGTGGATACATCATTGCAGTAGCATTCATACTTTTTTTATGAAGTTTGATTTAGATCTTATTTTTGTAGATAAGAACTTAAAGGTTCAATCGATTTATCAAAACGTAAAACCATGGCGAGTGATTATTCCAGGCTTTTCTGCGCGATCAGTTTTTGAGTTTTCTGCTGGCCAACTGAATCATGATATCATCGAAAAAGGAGACGAACTCTATGTTAGCAATTAGAATCGTCTCTGGACCTCAAACAGGGGCTGTTATTCCTCTTAATTCAGGAACTGCAACTATTGGTAGGTCTGAAGATTGTAGCTTCCAATTAGTGAGCCCAGGAGTTTCGAAGCAACATGCTAAAATCGAAGTTCTTTCTGGAAAGATTATCATTAGCGATTTAGATTCAAAAAATGGAACCTTTGTAAATGGTGTACAAATTCGAAATAAGTCATTAAAAGAAGGGGATCGCATTGCCCTTCATGATGTATTAATGGAGCTCATTGATACTGAAAAAGAAAAACCTTTAATGGTTCCACCACCCAATATTCATTATCCACCACAGTTTGGCAATGTGGCTTACCAGCATCAGCCCTTTCAGCAACCCAGTGAGGCACAATATCATCCCCCTTCTCAAGGGTCACAATTGCATATGGCCGCAAACAACGAAGAAGTTCCTCAAAATATTAATGCCAATGAATTTATGACGATGATAAATAACTATGTTGAAGATGTTGTACTTCCAGGTGTTTACCGACTCCCTCAATATCTCGAATTCAAATGGGTACTTGGTATTTTTATGGCTGGATTTATTATTCTTGTCACAGCCCTTTCAACAATTCCACTTTTACGAATTTTGAAAACAAGTATTGAACGAGAAAGCCAAGAGCACGCGCTCACTATTGCTAAGCACCTTGCCGATGACAATCTCAATGCCATTGGTCAAGGTTTAAATACCGCTGTTTCAGTAGCTGGTGCACTGAAACGCCCTGGAGTTGTTGACGCTCTCGTTATTTCCAATGTTGATGGCAGTATTATTGCCCCTGCCTCCAAAGCTGGCTCTTATCCAGACATTGCATTTGTACATGATGCAAGAAAGCGTGGAAAAGAGGCCGTAGCACAAGTGGATTCAGATACAGTTGTTGCCCTTGCTCCTCTTGAGTTTTTCAATGCCGAAACAGGATCTCGAGGGATCACGGCTTACTCTGTAGTTGTTTATGATATGGGCTCTCTTGCTGTTGATGATGGAAAAACTCTCAGTCTCTTTATTCAAACCCTATTTATTGGACTCCTTATTGGGGGAATTCTCTTTTTCTTTCTCTATAAAATGATTGAGTACCCATTAAAGAGTATGAACCTTCAACTCAATGATGCTCTTAAAAGTGGAGGTTCACACATTACTATTGACTATGATTTCCCTGTTTTACAAAATCTTGCTTCAAATATTAGTAGTGCACTCACTCGAACAAGTGATTCTGGAAGTTCAAATGCCATGACTTCATTTGAACCCGATCGCACCCACGAAATGAATAATCTTGTTGAGCTCATTGGTTTTGGATCTCTTACGATTAATGGCAACGATCGCACAATTTCTGCAATGAATGCTGTCTTTCAAGAAAAATCTCATATGAATCTTCAAGACTCACTCTATATGTCGGTTAATGAAATTCCAGATCAAGCCCTCAAACTCAGCCTTATTGATTTATTAGAACGAGTTGATGCCGAGCCTGATCAAATTATCACCAATGAACTTGAATTTAATGGTGAATCCTACCAACTGGCCGCACAAGCGGTTCAAGGAAGTCAGGGTATTTCTTATTATGTGATAGTTCTTTTACCAAATGACGGAGGTTATGACGAATGACATATCCAGCCGTCCCTTTAGCAAACCCTGCAAAATATTGCTTAAAAGTTTTAAATGGCCCTCAAAAAGGAACTAAGTTCAAACTTATTGCTCCCAAAGTGACATTAGGACGCTCATCAGAAAATGATATATCTTTAGAAAATGATTCTAAAATATCTCGACAACACTTAATGATTGAATTTGGCCCTCACGGGTATGAAGCAAAAAGTCTTAGCAACAAAAACCCTGTTTATATTAATGGATATGAGTCTGCACATGCCCTTCTGCAAAATGGTTCGAAAATTCGCATTGGAGATACAGAATTTATCTTTGAGATTGAAACTTCTCAATTACCTCAATTGGCCGAAGTGAAATCTCCCAGCCTTCCAGGTTTTGAAAAACCACAAAAGAAAATACGACGTTCAAAAAATTCTAAAAAGAAACCTTCTTCTTTAACTTTTAAAATTATTGTTGGTAGTCTTATCTTGTTTTTTGCTTGGCTCTTCACCTCTAGTGGACCTAAAAAGAATATCAATATTAATATTAGCACTGCCAAAGATATCGAAAATGAAATTAATGAAGCCCATCGCATTCGCCAAGCGAAAGAAGAAGAAGCACGCATTAATAACAAAAACACTTCACAATATAGAGATGCTCAAGCCAATTATGTTAAAGGCTTTCGTGACTATCAAAAAGGACAATTTGCAAGAGCCCGAGATGCCTTTCAAACATGTTTAAGTTTGTATCCTGAACATGTTCTTTGCCAAAGATACTATCGTTTGAGCGATCGTAAATTTAACGAATTGATTCAACAGTATATGATTCTTGGACGTGATTACCAAGATAGAAATCAATATCAAGCATGTATGAATAGTTTAAGAACTGTCATGGTTATGATGAAAGATCGTAATGACCCGACTTATAAGCAGGCAAAAGCAAGTTATGATGCTTGTGAAGCCCAATTAGGAGCTCGCTACTAATGGTTCAGATTCGAGTCAAAAAACTTGGTGCTGAATTCGGTGAACTCATTCTTACCGAGGGGGAAGTCTATTTTGTTGGTCGCAGCAAGGACTGTGACCTTCGTTTAGATGCTGACAAAGGTATTTCAAGAAAACACCTTCGGATCTTTGAAAAAAATGGCATATGGATTGTTGAATCTCTCTCGCGGCTGGGAAATCTATTTTTAAATGGCTCTGAAGTCACCCAAATTGAGTTGAATCAAAATTTACAGTTCGATGTCGAGAATTATACTTTTTCATTTATTCAAGAGCGATCTCATTCCACTCATAAAAAAGAAACTCCAGCTAATGAGTCAACAACAGCCCAAACTCATCAAAATCAATTTTCAAATATACCTATTGCCATTGGTTCAACAGATGAAACTATTCAAATTGGATCTCGTAGTACTCACCAACAACCAAATCTTCATGCTTTTCTTAAAATCAGTGGTTTAGAAAAAGGGAATGATTCTATCCTTGAACTGGAAGGAAGCTTATGGGTCGGAGGACGAGATCCTCACTGCGAAGTTCACATTGATGATGGACATGCAAGCCGAAAGCACTTTGAAATTACACGCAAAGACAATGAATTCTTTATTACTGACTTAAGTAGTGCCAATGGTACACACCTCAATGGAAACCGCCTAAAACCACATAAACCAATAAAAATTCTCAGTGGTGATATTATATCTATTGAACAAATTATCATTTTCTTTGAAGTTCGAGACTTAAGCTTTGAAAGTAAATTTGAAAATGCAAAAAAGCAACTACAAGTCATCTCCAGTCAAAGTGCACCCATGCAATATCCGCATCCTATTATGCTGCTCCCTCCATCACAGAACCACCCCCATGCATCTGTAATTATCGAAGGCCCCGAGACTTCTGAATCAGAATTTCATTGGAGGCGACCTGAAACTTATAGAAATTTCGACTATAAAAAGCATAAGGTGCATATTATTTTAGCGGCTTTAATTCCCATTTTATTTATTGGGATTTTCTCTGAAAATAAAAGCCCACAACCTATGGAGAAAAAAGAAAGTGCTTCAACGAGCAAAACCTTTGATTCCCTATCAAATGATCAAAAGGCTGCCGTTAAAGACATCTTTAACCTAGCTCAACAACACTATCACTCTGTGAGATATGAACTTTGCATTACTGAACTTAAAAAATTGCATAATATTATCCCATCCTACGAAAACTCAAAAAAACTTGCTGAACTTTGTGAGCAAGGGACTATTCTGCTTCGCCAAGAAAAAGATCGCGAAGCTCGTGAAAAGAAAAAAGCAGAGACCGAACAAAAAATTATAACAACTGTTGAATACTGCAAAACTCAGCTCTCTGAAAAAACAACTCTTGAAAATGCCAAAGAATGTCTTGGCGAAGCCTATGAACTTGATCCAGAGCACTCATCAATTCTTGCTTATCTTGATGAAATTCGATTACGCGATCAACTCAAAGAAGAGAAGGCTCAACAAATTTTAAAATTAAAGAATTTAATGAGTCGTGGGCGAGCTCAATTTGCAAAAGCAAAGTCTCTCGAAGAAAAAGATGAGCTCAGTAAATCTATTGAAGCTTATCGACAATTTTTATCTGCCAATTATCCAGGTTTAAAAAATGAACACGAGTCTGCAAAACGAAGTTTGGCCTCTGTACAAGGAAAGCTTAATGAAAAAATAAAAACACTTCTCGAAGAATGTCAGGCCCTTCGATCTAATGGAAAATTTAAAATGGCTTGGCAAAGTTGTGATAAGGCGACAAGAGAAGATCCTAAAAATTTAGATGCAAAAAAAGCAAAAGATGAGGCTCTTTCAGATTTACGTAAAGAAATGAAGTCCGTTTATCAAGATAGTATTCTCGAAGAAAGCCTTGGAAACGTTGATGCTGCAAAAGAAAAATGGCGATTGATTAGAAAAAATGACTTGGAATTTGAAGACTATTATAAGAAAGCGACAAGGAAACTACAAAAGTACGGCGAAGGCATTTAAATAAATTTAACATCAAAGTAAGGCATCTATGCAAATTTATGAACAAGCCTATGGCGGCAAAATATTTAGACCTACTCCTGAGGTTCATCTTGAAGACGATGGAAGCCTTTGTATTATAGCCACACCCTGGGGTGGCAGAAGCAGTGCTAAAAAAGCTATTGAGGTGATCGTTGATACCTTTCTCTCGTCGCATACTGACCTAGAATCGACAACTCCATTTGAAAAAGACTTGAGCATCTCTCCCACCGCCAATCACCTTAGAGCAGCTACATTATTAGCTAATCAACAAATTTATGCTGAAATAAATACGAACGAATACCATAGTGGATGTGAGCTTTTTGTTTGTGCAAAAATAGATAATGAGCTGAGTATTATCCAAACGGGGCAACCACAAGTATTTCTTGCAAAAAAATCATTACCCATTGTTCCTTTGGCAACTGCAGCTGATTTGAGCACATGTCTTAGTCCCAACGGTTATCAGCTGCCTCCTCTCCCGAATGCACTTATGGGATTAGAAAAGACAATTCAATTGAACCTGTACACTTACCCTCTTTCCTCTGACTGTAAAGTTATTTTATTGAGCCGCTCTTTTGTACCACCACGATTTTTATCGGTTGACGGTTCTGACGTGAATATTGAACTTTTAGTTGATACACTCATCAAGCAAGATGAAAGTATGCCTTTTTGGTTGGGAGTCATTCAATTATGAAAGAGCTGTGTTCGCCAGTAAAAGCTTCAAGACGCTTTGGAACAGTTGTCGAGGTAAATCCCCTTGGATCAGGTAAGCTTTGCTCTTTTGACTGTATTTATTGCGATTTAGGCCCCAGTGAAATTCGAATGAATCAAATTCGAAAAGAAACAGATTTTCCTAAAGTTGAAGATATTGATACTGCCGTTAGAGAAACCTTGAGAAGTGCCAATACTGCAAATGAAAATATCGATACGATTGTTATTTCTGGAAATGGGGAGCCCACTTTATATCCCGATCTTCCAGATTTGATTGATAGGCTTTTAGCTATTCGACAAGAAATCGTACCACAAGCAAAAATCGTTATTCTTACCAATGGCGTTCACTTTGATACGAATAAACTCATTGCTGCTCTTAACCTATTAGACGAGCGTATTATTAAACTTGATTGTGGAAATGAAAATGCCTTTAAAACCACAAATCGCCCCTTAGTTCGAGCAAATATTTCTCGCGTGACTTCCGGTGGAAGAAAATTGAAAGATTGTATTGCCCAAAGTTTATTTTATGGAGGCCCTCAAGGGAATGATACAAAAGAATTAATTGATGAGTGGCTTGAGGTACTTGGTATCTTGCAGCCCAAATGTGTTCAAATTTATACAATCAATCGCTCCCCACTTGTCGAAGACTGCCGACCATTGACTGAAGATGAGCTCTATACGATTCAATCTCTTCTGAAACGAAAACTCTCAATTGAATCAAAAGTTTTCACTTGAGACTCTTGCCATCACCTGACGAGCAAATCCCTTTAGCTTAGGTAAAGCCAGGGCCAAATCAGTAAGAGATGGCCCTGCAGGAATGTTTTTAGATACCGACCACGTAAGACCATTTTTAAAATTGAGCTCACCGAGTCTCGTATCTATTTTCTGGGTTTTATAAAGTCTTAAAAAATTCTCTTTGAAGAGAATTGCTTTTTGAGGATTTTCCTCATTGACCCAAAGCAAAAGTGCTAAATATGTAGGATCATTACACTGTCTTTGTAATGTTGCATCAGCCAAACTTTTTAATGTTTTTTCACATCCTTTGAGCTTTGTGTTTTTTATTCTTTGATTGAGGTTTCTTAAAGCCACATATTTCCAAGTAAAAACCCCTGCATCATCTGCAATTTTTAACAACTCCTCCCAGTCTTCCTTGGCTAAAATTTGAGAAGCTCTCCATCCCCAAACTTGTTGATCCCAACTTCTCTTTTTTGAAATATGAATTAATCTTTTATTCAGATCAGACGTTATCCCTTGAGGGCTCCAGATTTCTCTTCCAACGGCTAATTTTTCTGCCAAAGTTTCTGGAATAGGCCTCCATGGCTGTATTTCATTTTCTTTTAAAAAGTGATTCATTTTTTCTATCGGCAAACGCACTAATGGATCACTTTCTTCAATTTTGACCTGTTCTTGGCGATCGATAAGTGTGTTATATATTTTTATATTTTGATCATAAATTAATAATAACTGATCTAATCTTAAGCTCCATCGTTGAGTACCAACTTCTTGCCAACTCGGCCATCCCGACTCAGAAATTAAAATACGATCTTGAGGCCAATCGACATCTGGTGTTTTCAAAACATTTAATAATGACCGCGTATCAAATCGACTCTTCTGAACAGGCTCCCGCCCAATCATACTCCATAATGTCACACCAAGATCAACAAGACTTACATTTCTATCAATGGTCCACTGTAAACCTAAATCTCTTTTTTTAGTGGCTGGTTTAATAAATAACTTTACCTGGGTATTTGAGCTATAAAGACTATAAGCACGTTCTTCAAAAGGACGAATAGAAAAATATCCCCCATTCAATCCTGCTAAAACAACGTACGTATTATCCCAATATCCCCATCGACGAAGTTGCTGAACGAGTCGAAATAAAGACTCACTCACTTCAGCTAATTGACTTTTAATTGATAAACTCCTTATTTCTCCCGCACTATTAAACGTTGTTACATCTGGAAACTGCAAATCGCTGGCATATAAAACAGAAAAAAATGGAGCACTGACAGATTTTTGTTTCAACCAGCTGAGAAATAGATCTACTGTCTCACCAATGGGTCGATAAAATTCATTATTATTCACCTTAATATTGTCATCAAAGATTTGAAACCCTTGTGCAAAACCAGACTTTCTCCAAATTGGTGCTCCACCAGAAAGAAACAGTGTCTGAAATCCCAAATTCGATGCAGATTCAGAAACTGTTTGAATCGCTCCTTTTAAATGATCACGACCTTGGTTATGAACATCATGTTCCTGTGGATAAAGGCCTGTCAGCATTGATGCTAATGAAGGCTGAGATAAGGTGGATGGCGCGTAAGCATGCGTGAAACGAACAGCCTCATCACAAAAGACTTTAAGCCCTGAAAAATCAACATTTGTCTCAATCTCTTCAGAAGTGCAAGAAAATGAGTCAAATGATAGGCCTTCAACAGCAATAACGAGGATTGAGGGAATCTTATTTTGGTTCCAAGAGCATCCTGTCAAACTTAGAGCTAGGAATGCTCCAAAGGCAAAATACCTTATTTTCACTTTTATCGTTTTAACGCTAAACATAATTCCCTCAAATAGAATGATACCTTGACCACTGTTTTTCATTCCAGAGATAATTTTAAAATCTTTTCAAGTATATGGGAAAGGAACAAAATGTTTACAGAAAAGTTTTTTACAATTGCTGAGTTTGGCCATGAAATTACGCTCTGGGTGCTTATTGCGCTGAGCATACTAAGTCTGACATTTATTCTTGAGAGGTTTTTCAGTCTTCGAAAGATGAAATCTGATAGCCAAAAAGTGGCCACACAAATCAATGAAGCCCTACAAAGTAGTCAAATTGCAGAAATTGGAGAACTGAGTCGAGATAAGCAAACTCTTGAGGGACGGGCCCTTTCTTACGGAATGAGACATGTCAAAGAGCATGGTGCTGCCGGCCTTGAAGAAATTTTCAACGCCTACACAATCATTGAAAAGCCAAGAATGGAAAGATACTTGAACTTCTTAGCTACGGTAGGCTCAAATGCTCCTTTTATTGGACTCCTTGGAACTGTTTTTGGAATTATGGATGCCTTTCGTGGGTTAGCAACAAGTCAAGGCGATGCTTCGGCTGTTATGATTGGCATTTCAAAAGCACTGGTTGCAACAGCAATAGGTTTGATGGTCGCCATTCCCGCCATTATTGCCTATAACTATTTTCAAAAGCAGGTAAAAGGTATTTTGCAAAGCCTTGAAAGTGTTAAAGACCTTTGTCTGGCTTATGCAAAAGTTGCGAAAGGAAAACAATAAATGGCTGCAAAAATTGGAGGCGAATCTGACGAGCCAATAGCAGAAATCAATATTGTTCCCTTTGTCGATATTATTCTTGTAATTTTAATTATTTTTATGGTCACTACACCTATTATCATGAAACCAAGTATTAATGTGAACCTCCCAAAAGCTGAGAGTGGTGATGATTCAACACCTTCAAAGCTAGGCATCACAATTACAAAAGATGGCAGAATTCTTCTTAATGGCGAGCCTTCTGATGTCGATGCTATAAAGGCCTATTCGGCTCAAGTCATCATTGAGAAACCAGATATTCAAGCTATTATTTCTGCAGACAAAGATGTGTCTCACGGCCAGGTGGTATCAGTGATTGATGCGGTAAAGTCTGGCGGCGTAAAAAAATTCGCGATCACCATCGACAAAGATCATCAATAAGGTGCCAGCTCCTCAATGGTAGCAATATCGCGTCATCAAGATGATACATAAATGAGAATAGCAATATTTTAGAACAATGTTAGTAAGGCGTGTATTGATAATGACGCAATATTGCTACCATTGAGGAGCTGGCACCTTACACCTTACATACAATGAAGAATTTTTCGCGCCAATGCTGGTATTTTTTTTTCGTAAAGATCCGAGACACAATTCTTCCAATTCATTTTAAAAGTGTTTTTTGCTTCCAACTGATCTTTTGGTGTCTCCAAGTATTCTCTGAGATTCACTGAGCAATCATAAGCAATACTTGACATCAAAACTTTATTTTTAAATATTTCTGGCATAAATAGTGTTAAGATAACACCTATTTCAGAAGTTGATTGATACAAGCTTTTTAACTCATCATCACTAAATTTTTTTTCTTTTACTTCCTCTTTATATGAAGCCACAATTTTTTGAATATGTTCCTGAGATTGACAGTCTTTTGCTTGAGAGCACCAAGTACTTATACAAATTACATTGATAATTAAAATCTTAATCACTTTTGCCATAACCAATATTTCGTTGGAGTTAAATCCAATCCTTTTGCATTTTGTTTTTCTTCCTCACAAGTCGGAGGAGCCATTCCTCCTTTATTGTACCATCCATTGGGAGGATCAAAGTTTTCAGCAGTTAGACAGTTTCTCAATGACTTCATATATCCCTTCATTTGACCATTCTTGCTATTCTCAAGTGCTTTTACGACACTTGCCAATGTTAGCGGTTTCTCCGCAGTTTTAATAAACTTGTTTACTGTACCGGGTCCAGCATTATAAGCCGCACCTAAAATTAACATCAAATTTATCGCCGCAACTGTATCGCTCCCATCAGCAGCCCCTGAGATAATTTCTTCCATAGAAGTATCGCTAAAGTTAAAATTTAAGTGCGTCATGATTTCTCTAAAATAAAGACCGGCTCCTGCAATACAATTTTGTGGCATTTTTAAGCCCTTATTAGAGAAAGCCGTTGGTATTGACTTTAATGGATACCGATTTTGTTGTTTTAATTTTTCAAAATTTTGATTCCACATCTCTAATAAATTATCTTGCTTTACAACAGTTGCATAATAATCTTCATCGACAGCTTTTACTTGCCCTGCACTTATCTCCGATCGAATTTTTTGAATTTTTCCAGTACTTCTCCTCAAGTTGGCATTCGAAATAATTCCATTTATATGATCTCTTGTGATCGGCAGCATTTGACATAATCCCTTAGCACCGGATGTTGAATTTCCGATGTCTTCGTCATAAACGCTTTCTTTCAAGAGCAGGCATTGAAGAAGTTGTGGTGGGACATCAAAAGACTCTGCTGTTGTTTTAATGTAATAGCGATATTCTTTTAAATATCGTTCTAATTTTTCTTGTTTGTTGGAGTCTTGTCGCCCCAAAATTTGGCATCGAATATATTCATCGACTTGAAGGCTACTTTTAATATTATACAGAGAATTGACAACGAGCGTAGATAAGTTTTTAAGCTCATCAACCTTACAAACAAATCCCATTCCATATTCATCACATTCACCGCAATTGGCAGCGTTCAACTCTGTAAAACTTAATTGTGAAAATGAAGGAGAGGTGAAAAAAAATATTCCAAAAATAAAAAAGAAAATCCACTGTTGCATCTATTTAAATATCGGAATTTCTTTGGTTTTCTAAATACTTTTCCATTTATCTTTAAAAAATATTTATGAATATCGTTTTAAATAAAACTTCTACGAATTTGTTTTTCAAGTATTGATTGGATATGACTCGAGTCTGGGGACCTTAATGCTAACTCCTCAATACTTATCATCGTTTCTTTGGTAAACCCACACGGTTGAATTCCACTAAATGCGTTGAGTGAACTTGTTAAGTTGATAGCCGCCCCGTGATAGGTCACCCACTTACGAACAGCAATACCAATAGAAGCAATTTTATGATTCCCCGACCAAACGCCAGTAAAAATCAACTCTCTCCCTTCGGGATCAGTACTCTTTGTTTCTCTTACCTCTGCGGCAATATTCAGTTCTTCGAGAGTGCGCACAATCGCCTGTTCTAAAACTCGTAAATACTGATGCACATCTCGAGGTCTTAAATTTTTTCTCTCTTTTTTAAGATCCAGAATTGGGTAAATCACTAATTGTTCGGGCCCATGGTAAGTAGCCCTTCCCCCACGTGAGGATTCAAAAACATCTCCCGTCCAACCTTGAACATCCTCAGGGTGTGTGGAGCGACCTAAAGTAACAACTGGCGGATGAGTGCAAAAAATAACTGTGTCATCCACTTCACCAGAAGCCACTTTTTCAACAAGTTCTAACTGTCTCTCCGTTGCTTCTGGATAATGAATCAAACCCCAGTCAATAAACTCCATTAGGCGTTCGCATTAGCTCCATTGGCACTACGTTTTGAAAGTGGTTTTTGAATAATATGAATTGCGTGCCCTAACGTTGCCTCAGCCGCCTCCATCATGGTTTCACCAAGGGTGGGATGCGGATGAATGGTCAGAGCCAGATCATCCAATGTCGCTCCCATTTCGATGGCTAATGCAGCTTCAGAAATTAAATTTGATGCCTCTGGCCCCACAATGTGAACTCCAAGAAGCACATTGTTTTTTGCATCTGCAATCATTTTAACAAACCCATCTGTTTCCATCATGGAAACCGCGCGGCCATTGGCTGCAAATGGAAATTTTCCGATTTTTAAATCCGTATAACCTTTAGCCTTACACTCTTCTTCTGTCCACCCGGCACTGGCAATCTCAGGGTCTACAAAAATAACTGCTGGAACTGTCTTTGCATCGTAAACACGGTTTTTGCCAGATATGACTTCCGCGGCAAGGACGCCCTCATGACTGGCTTTATGAGCCAACATCGGCTGGCCGGCCACATCGCCAATAGCATAAATATTAGGAATGGATGTGCGGCACTGAGCATTGATTTTAATAAAGCCTCTTTCAGTGACCTGAACACCCACTTTTTTAAAATCCATTTGATCCGAGTTGGGTTTTCGACCAACCGTGAGTAAAATTTTATCGGCTTTGAGCGTTTCCATTTTTCCTTTAATTTCTGCCGTCACTTCTAATTGTTTTCCGGCTTTTTTCCAAGACTTTGCAAAAGCACCAAGATGAACCTCAACACCTTTTTTCTTCAATTTTCTTGCAACCACTTGCACACACTCAGGGTCAGCCATGCCCTTAAGCAACCCCTCAGCAGCCTCAAGAACATGCACTTCAGCACCCAAACCGCTCATATAAGAGCCAATTTCAAGGCCAATGTACCCGCCACCAATAACAACCATTTTCTTTGGGACTTCTTCTAAGTCTAAAGCACCTGTCGAAGTCACAACATCTTTTTCATCTGCTTGAAATCCAGGAATTTCAATGGGACGAGAGCCTGTGGCAATAATGATATTTTTTGCGGCAATGGTTTTATTACCCTCTTTGGTTTTTACATTGAGCTCA
>JAGRAB010000098.1 GCA_020435085.1 Bdellovibrionales bacterium
TTTTTCCATGTATTCACTCATGTCGTAACGAAGAAAAGAAACTCCCAATTTTTCAGCCAATTGTTTGGAGACTTCCGTTTTTCCAACACCAGTGGGTCCTGCAAAAAGATAAGAGCCGATAGGTTTATTTTCTCGTCCTAATCCTGTACGCGCTAATTTAATGGAGTGGCAAAGCCTTTCGATGGCTTTGTCTTGTCCAAATATTTTTGTTTTAAGATCATTTTCTAAATTTTGTAATTTACTCTTATCTGAACTAGAAACAGTTTTTGTAGGTATTTGTGCCATACTGGCAATGACTTTTTCAATATCATGAATTTTAATTGTGACTGTTTTTGAGTTCTTTCCTGCAAGGATTCTTGCGGCAGCACCCACTTCGTCCATCACATCAATAGCTTTATCGGGAAGTTGTCGAGAGGTGAGATGTTTAGCAGAAAGCTCAACAGCCGCTCGTATTATATTTTTAGGGTACTTCACATTGTGATGATCTTCGTATTTTATTTTTAATCCTTCTAAGATAGCAATACATTCTTCGATCGATGGCTCTTTTACATCAATTTTTTGAAATCGCCTGGCAAGGGCTCTGTCTTTTTCAAAATGATTTTTAAACTCTTTATAAGTGGTGGAGCCAATACAACTCAAAGTACCATCTGCTAAAGAGGGTTTGAGCAAATTAGAGGCATCCATCGCTCCGCCAGAAGTTCCGCCGGCACCTATCATTGTATGTATTTCATCAATAAATAAAATGGGGTGTTCTTTTGTTTTTAATTCTTTAAGTACGGCTTTAATTCGCTCTTCAAAATCCCCACGATATTTTGTTCCAGCAAGAAGAGAGCCCATATCGAGAGAATAGATTTCAGCACTTTCTAAGCCTTCAGGAACATCACCAGAGACAATGCGTTGAGCAAGTCCGTCTGCAAGAGCCGTTTTTCCCACTCCAGCCTCACCAACAAAAAGCGGGTTGTTTTTGGTTCGACGAGAGAGAACTTGAATCGCTCTTTGAATCACATCATCACGACCCACGAGAGGATCCATAAGACCCTGTTTTGCCTTTTCATTCAGGTTGACGGCAAAACTTTTAAGAGCTGAGCCTTTAGAGCCACTTCCTGCAGGATCTTTAGGAAGGCCATCAATAGCAAGGTTATTGTCTTCATCATTTGAGCTGTCAGAAGTTTCGAATTTTTCAATACCATGACTAATGTAATTGATGACATCAAATTGTTGAACTCCATGAGATTCAAGGGCGTATTTCGCATAAGATTCGTCTTCATGGTAAAGGGCAACAATCAAATGCCCACAAGTAACTCGAATTTTTCCAGCACTTTGTACTTGAATGGCTGAGCGTTGGAGGAGGCGGTGAAAAGCTAAAGTGAGTTCTGGTTTCCAGCGACGATCAGACTTTCGAATATCTTCAGGAATAACAGGGCAGTTTTCAGTAATGTACTTATCAAGAGATTTTTTGAGCTCTTTTAAATTGGCACCACAGGCGAGAAGAATTTCTTTGGCCTCGTCATTACTTGCCAGCAAAGAAACCAAAATATGCTCCAGGCTCACAAACTCATAGCCTTTCTCATGGGCACTTTCCACAGCAAGGTTGAGAGATTTTTCTAGTTGTGGATCCAGCATGTTTACTCCTCTCCATTTTGGGAAGAATCTTCATCCATAACACACTTGAGTGGGTGCTTATTCGCTTTAGAAAATTCGTTCACTGTATAGACCTTGGTTTCTGCAATTTCGTGAGTGTAAACTCCTGCGATTCCAGCTCCTTGTTGATGAACTTGCAACATAATTTTTGCAGCCTCTTCTTCTGATTTTCTAAAAAAGCGTTTTAAAATAAGGATCACAAAATCCATTGGAGTATAGTCATCATTAAGGAGTAAGACCTTATACATAGAGGGCTTTTTGAGCTTTGGTTTGTAATGGGTGAGGGTTTGCCCTTCTGTGGTATCGGCAGAAGAGTCAGAGTCCAATCGGGCAGGCAAATTTTCACCTTGAGACATAGAGTTAAAAAATTTATTCATATTTTGAGCTTTTATTGTCTGCATCACAAAACGACCCCTTAATCATTTTAACTTGATACGCTTTTTGGGTAAAGCAAGGTTATTGGACAAATTTTTAAATATTTCTTAAGGGTTTCTTAAACATTTCCGATAGGACTTAGGTATTGAGCACTGTGCCTTTTGACGATATCCAACATACATCTTATGTATGGTTTTGAGACAGGGGCAATGGATTCAATCAAACTCCTTGTGTTCTGACAAAATATAAGGAGAATAGGAACTGTCATTTTGAAGACAAAAAACCATAACTATAAGAAGAACGTTTATAGGGGGATTGAAAATGAGAAATGAAAAAGGTTTTTCATTAATTGAATTGATGATCGTGGTTGCGATCATAGGTATCTTGGCAGCGATTGCCATTCCAAACTTTCAAAAATACCAAGCAAAGTCTCGCCAATCTGAAGCGAAGGGTATTCTTTCAGGTATTTATACAGCTGAAAAAGCTTTCTATGCAGAGTGGGTGGCTTACAGTGGTGACTTTGGTCATATTGGCTTCTCTCCAGAAGGTGATTTAAGATATACAAGTGGATTTAGTGCCCAAGGTTTTGTTGTGCCACCAAACTATTCTGGTCCAACAGCAACAGGTGACTTGAATTCATTTGCACATTGCACCAACCAAGGAACTTGTACAAATGTTCAGACTGCAGCCGATACAACCGGTTTCTCTGCTCCAACAGCAACAACTTTTACAGCTATTGCTAATGGCGATATCGATGGTGATGCGACAGTGGATCAATGGAAAATTAACCAAATCAAAGCACTTCGTATGAATATCGACGATATTAACTTATAATTTTATCTTTCAAGCAATTTAGCAAAAGGCAACCTCAAAAGAGGTTGCCTTTTTCTTTTAAAAATTTCGATGATTTGAGCTTTTGTAACGGTCTCTTCTCGATTATGCTCAATAAATATATGAAAATATTAATATCTCTATTTGTTTTTATAACTATCATTTTAGTGAGCCAGAATCAGCTTTCTCATATTCAAAAATTGAATAAATATTTTTATGTTCCACCTCCAAAAGCTATTACTCATATGCATTTTGGTTACAAAGAAACCTTTGCCGATAGTCTTTGGCTTCGAGCCATCCAAGATTTTGACTATTGCGAGGAAGAGGAGGATCAGTCTCAGCAAAAAGAAAACCACTTTGCTGTTGAAAATAAAAGTCTTCTTGATGATAAGTTTAAAAGTGTTCTTAAAACAATTGAAGATCAAAATAAAAATATTCCAACTTGTAAAAAAGGTTGGGTTTACCAGATGCTTGATACGGTCACAGAGCTGTCTCCACGATTTAAAACCGCCTATTTAATGGGTGGAACCTCTTTAGGGGTGATTGTGAAAGACTACGAAGGAGCGTCAGCAATTTTAGAAAAAGGGATGGCTCAGTTTCCGGATGACTGGCGCATATCTTATTATGCGGCTTCCCACTTTTTAAATGATCGGCAAGATCTAAAAAAAGCGGCTAAGTACCTAGAAATTGCAGCTGAGCATGGAGCACCTCCCTGGGTGAACTCATTAGCTGCGAGGGCCTATACTGGCTCTGGCCAAGCGGAATTAGCCATTCGAAGGCTTTTGGCTTTTAGAGAATACACGACGGGCTCTTTAAGGGATGAAGTGGATCAACGTATTGAACGTTTAAAAAAGACCTATTCAGAAGCCTTAAAATCTGAGAAGAAATAAACCTTCTCGACCTTGACCCCCATTAATTTCACCACATATTTATGTGATACAGAGGTTTGCCGCATGCAGTCAGATTATTACGATGTTTTAGGTGTAGCTAAAAATGCTTCCGCCGATGAAATCAAAAAGGCCTATCGTAAAATGGCCATGAAATACCATCCAGATAAGAACCCTGGTGATAAAGGTGCTGAAGAAAAGTTCAAAGAAGCGGCACGAGCTTATGAAGTTTTAAGTAATCAGGAGAAGCGTCAACGTTACGATCAGTTTGGGCATCGAGGAGTTGATGGCCCTGCGGGTGGCTTTGGTGGGTTTCATGATATCGATGATATTTTTTCATCATTTGGAGATATTTTTGGTGATCTTTTTGGAGGTGGGCGAAGGCGCGGCCGAAGTCAAGGGCCACAAAGGGGGATGGATCTTCGCTATTACTTAGAAATTGATTTAGAAGATGTCATTGAGGGA
>JAGRAB010000099.1 GCA_020435085.1 Bdellovibrionales bacterium
AAAGAACCTCCCTCTCGGCTTCGATTTATTCCCTTAAAAGTCAGTGCTCCATTTCACTGTTCATTAATGAAACCGGCCGAAGAAAAAATGCGGATAGTACTTGAAGATTTAAATTTTGAAAATGCTCGACATCCAATTGCTCAAAATGTCACGGCTCAATTAGAAACAAAAGGGACAGAGTTAAGAGAACAGATCATTCGTCAAATCTCAGCACCTGTTCGATGGGTGGAATGTGTCACCCATCTTAAAAATAAAGGTCTATCTACTTTTATAGAATGTGGAAGTGGAAAAGTATTAAGTGGACTTGTGAAAAAAATTGTTGAAGGTGAAGTGACAGTCCTTGGAACAAACTCACTTGAAGATTTAAAGATCATTGAGTCCCAATTACAATGATAAACTTGTTAAAAGGAATTTTGCGATGGGCACATTAAACGGAAAAAAAGTATTAGTCACTGGTGGAAGTCGTGGAATTGGTGCAGGAATCGCTCAGAGGTTAGCTAAAGAAGGAGCCCGTGTCGCAATCACTTACACTTCCCGCCCTGAAGCTGCAGAAACTATCATTAAAGGGCTTCCTGGAGAAGGGCACGTCTCCTTAGAAATGAATATTTCTGAAGAGTCGAGTATTGAAGAAGGCATCAATACTGTTTTAGAGACTTTTAATGGACTTGATGGTCTTGTCAATAATGCTGGAATTACAAGTGACCAGCTTCTTCTTCGGATGAAGACTGAGGATTTTGATAAAGTCATTCAAACAAATTTGCGTGGAACTTTTTTATGCACAAAGGCTGTGATGAAACCCATGATGAAGGCTCGAAATGGCTCCATTGTTAACTTGAGCTCAGTCATTGCTCAAATGGGTAACCCTGGCCAAGCAAATTACGCAGCTAGCAAAGGTGGTCTTGAAGCAATGACTCGATCTATGGCACTTGAAATGGCTTCGAGAAATATACGCATGAATTGTATTGCTCCTGGATTTATTGCAACTGAAATGACCGAAAGCCTAGAAATAAAGCAGCAAGAAGCCATTAAAGAGCGAATCCCCCTAGGACGAATGGGAACCCCTGAGGATATAGCTGCCCTGACTGCCTTTTTATTGAGCGATGGAGGGAGTTATATCACTGGACAAGTTATTCAAGTGAATGGTGGACTTTATATGTAACTAAAATGATTGAATTTCATTTGTTTCAAAGATAACAGTAATGGCATAAGCGTTTTTTGAAGGAGAAAAACATGTCTATTCAACCTAAAGTGACAAAGATTATTGAAGAACAATTAGGAGTTGATCCAGAAAGAATCAAGCCTGAGGCTTCTTTTATTGATGATCTCGGAGCCGATAGCCTTGATATTGTTGAGCTTGTTATGGCCATGGAAGAAGAGTTTGATCTTGAAATTCCTGATGAAGATGCTGAAAAGCTAAAAACAGTCCAAGATGTAACAAGTTACATTGAAGGCAAAGGAAAAGCTTAATTTTTTAAGCTTTCAACCTGTTCGTAATTTTAAGGATGAATTTATGGGGAGCGAAAACATTTTTTTAAGAGAGCAAAAAAGCCAGAGACGCGTTGTTGTCACTGGCATTGCTATGATCACTCCATTAGGAAGTGATACTGAGTCTAGCTGGAAAAACCTTATTGAAGGCCAGTCAGGAATTGGACCCATTACTTTCTTTGATACAGAAAAATTCGACGTTAAAATTGCAGGAGAAGTGAAGGGCTTTAATGTTGATGATTTTGTTCCTAAAAAAGAACAAAAAAAGATGGATCGCTTTATTCATCTCGCACTAGGAGCCACATCTCTCGCACTCAAAGATTCAAAGCTTGAACTTACTGATCAGATAAAATCATCTACGGGAACTTTTATTGGTGTGGGAATGGGTGGTCTCCCCTTGATTGAAAAAAATCATACAGTCTGTATGGAGCGAGGCCCTTCAAGAATTAGTCCTTTCTTTATTCCGGGAGTCATTACAAACCTTGCCAGTGGACAAGTGAGCATTGCTTATGGATTTAAAGGCCCTAACTTTAGCATTACATCCGCCTGTGCTTCTGGAGCCCATGCTATTGGTGAAGCGGCTAGATATATAAGAGATGGACTTTGTGATGTTATGGTGGCTGGAGGAAGTGAATCCGTTGTTTCAGAAATGGCGATTGGTGGGTTTTCTTCAATGAAAGCATTATCGACGAGGAATTCTCAACCGGAAGCGGCATCTCGCCCTTGGGATAAAGGTCGAGATGGCTTTGTTCTCTCTGAAGGTTCAGCCATCCTTATTTTAGAAGATTATGAACACGCGATGAAACGTGATGCGCATATTTATTGCGAGTTAACTGGATACGGAATGTCTTCAGATGCTTATCATATGACCAATCCTTCGCCTGGTGGAGCAGGAGCGGCTCAAGCCATGGCCATTGCTCTTGCAGATGCAAAACTCAATGCTCAAGACATTGATTACATCAATGCTCATGGGACAAGTACTCCTGTTGGTGATGAAATCGAAACCCAAGCGATTAAAGCAGTATTTAAAGATCATGCAAAAAAGCTTTGGGTGAGCTCAACAAAAAGTATGACGGGTCATACTCTTGGTGCTGCGGGTGCTATTGAAAGTGTTATTAGTATTTTAGCACTCAACAAAAGTATTGTTCCACCAACTATTAATTTAGAAAATCCAAGTGATGATTGTGATCTTGATTATGTTCCTTTAACAACAAGAGAAAAATCATTAAAGCACGTGCTTAATAATAGTTTTGGATTTGGCGGGACAAATGCCTGCCTTGTTTTTTCAAAAATATAAACTAAGGAAACAGAATGCGTGAGGAAAAAAAGCCAAGAGATGAAATAAAATCTCTTTGGATTGCTAGCGACCATGCAGGTTTTGATTTAAAACAGTTTTTAATTCAAGCCTCCCCATCACTCCCCTGGAGGGATCTTGGTCCTGAAACAAACTCTCGTGTTGATTACCCTGACTTTGCAGAAAAGTTGGCAAATACTCTTAAGACTCATCCGAGTGATTTTGGCGTTTTAATATGTGGATCTGGTCAAGGAATGGCGATCAAAGCCAATCGCTATGACCATATTCGAGCAGCTCTTTGTTGGAATGAAGAAGTTGCTCAATTAGCTCGTGGCCATAATAATGCCAATGTTTTGTGTCTTGGATCTCGGCTCCTCGATCATGAGTTATGTATAAAAATACTCGATACTTTTTTGTCGACACCTTTTGAGGGAGGACGACATGCTGATCGAGTCAACAAACTTAAAGGAAACTCTCATGCAACTCATTCAATCTGATCCACAAATTGCAAAAATTATTAAAAAAGAAATGGAGCGGCAAGAATACGGCCTCGAGATGATCGCTTCAGAAAATTACACCTCTCCTGCTGTTATGGAGGCACAAGGTTCTGTTCTCACAAATAAATATGCGGAAGGTTATCCTCATAAACGCTATTATGGAGGTTGTGAGTTTGTTGACCAAGCAGAAAGTCTTGCCATTGAAAGAGTAAAAAAACTTTTTCAAGTGGAGTATGCAAACGTTCAACCACATTCTGGTTCTCAAGCAAATATGGCTGTTTACCTGGCGACCCTTAAAGCAGGAGATAAAGTTTTAGGGATGGACCTCTCTCATGGTGGCCATCTGACACATGGCTCTCCTGTTAATTTTAGTGGGCTTTTGTTTCAAGCTGTTCACTATGGCTTAGATTCAGAAACAGGACTTTTGAACTACAATCAAATTCTTGAGGTTGCAAAAAAAGAAAAACCAAAAATGATCATTGCTGGTTATTCCGCATACCCTCGTCTCCTTGATTTTGAAAAATTTCGAAGTATTGCAAATGAAGTAGGTGCCACTTTACTTGTCGATATGGCTCATTTTGCTGGCCTTGTGGCTGGTGGAGCCCATCCATCACCCATACCTTTTGCCGACTTTGTGACATCGACCACTCACAAAACTTTGCGAGGGCCCAGAGGCGGAATTATTTTGACTTCAAAAGAAGAAAACGCCAAAGCTATGAATTCAAAAATTTTCCCAGGCATTCAAGGCGGTCCTCTTGAGCACGTTATTGCAGCAAAAGCTGTTGCTTTTGGAGAGTGCTTAAAGCCTCACTTTAAGGATTACTGCCAACAAGTGATTCTCAACGCAAAAACATTGGCTGAATCTTTGCTAGGTCTTGGCTTTCATCTTGTCACTGGTGGTACTGATAATCATTTACTCCTCGTCGACTTAACAAATAAGGATGTCACTGGAAAAGAGGCTGAAAAGGTTTTAGATTTTGCTGGAATCACTGTAAATAAAAATACAGTCCCCAATGAAAAACGCTCACCTTTTGTAACAAGTGGTATTCGAATAGGGACTCCAGCACTTACAACAAGAGGTTTTGGTCCTGATGAAATGAAAAAAGTAGCTCATTGGATTCATAACGCTATAGAAAATCGAGAAAATGAAAGTTATTTAAATAAGATAAAAGAAGAAGTGAAAGAGCTTTGCAAAGCGTTTCCAATTTATAAAGTATAAAATTTTGTTTATCTTTTCAACGATTCCTGGGTGAATGTCTCAAAACTTTCTTTAGGACTCTGATTTTTATAAGGGGTTTGATAAAATTAAAAAGATGGCTTTTTCACGAATTTTTATTTTGATGGGATTGGTATTTATTTTATTTGGATGTGGTCATTTAGAGATGTCCACTTATCATAATCAATCCAATGGTTATGTTACACAGAAGCGAAGTCCTTCTGGATTTATTCAAGGTCCTTTTCAACTTCATTGGCCTGTAGATAATGTTCGTCTCACTCAAAAATTTCGACCTAAAAAGCGGCGGCCACATCAAGGGATTGATCTTGGTGGTCAAAGACATACCCCTATTTTTGCAGCCCATGAAGGCTATGTTATTTATGCGGGATCTGGATTTAAAGGGTATGGGAGAATGATTATTGTCCAGTACGACAATCAATGGGCGTCGCTTTATGCTCATCTACAAAAAATTCAAGTCAAAGAAGGCGACTATGTAAGCACTCGTCAGCAAATTGGAACAATGGGACGGACAGGTCGAGCAACAGGTGTACACCTTCATTTTGAACTCATGGAGGATCAAATTCCTATTGATCCACTTCCTTATTTAGAAAAAGACCATCGAATTGTGAAGTATTAGGGCATGATGTCTTAAGGACTGCTTCACTTAATTCTTTAAATTACAATTTAATGAAAGCTGATCCTCATCATTCAATGGATTCATTAATAATAATGTTCTTGAAGATACATTGGGGTCAGTATGCACATAAATAGTCTCACCAATTTTCTTGTTATTAATCCACCAAGCAAGACCCAGCCATTTGTCATTTGCCACAACTGTCACTTCATGATTTTTGTAAGTAAATGATCTTTCCTTCCCGCCATGAGCTTCGTTAGAGTTTTGATTTTGGACAATTTGGAATGTAAACTCAAAACCTTTGTTTTCATCATTACTAATAAACCCGATGACGGCACAATCAAATGTATTATTTTTAAAAAGTCCATCGACTTGAGCCAAGGCTGATGTTGAAATGCTCGTACTGATAATAATAAAAGAATAAATAAAGTTTTTCATATTATGCTCCTCCTTTTAGAGCCAAACTTACCTTTTTTATTTATTCCTACTTTATATTTAAGAAAATAAGAATTTGCGCATTGTAAATGGTACAAGAGAGGGTTACTGCAGAATTAACCTCTATGGCATTGACGTTAAGGGAATTAATGATAAACAGGTATTTATGAGATCAAATAAGTTATTTTCTCACCTATTGCTAGGCCTTCTTGCTTACTCACTTATTGTTTTTCTTTGGGGGGCTTGGGTCCGTATTTCAGGGAGTGGTGACGGTTGTGGCGAGCATTGGCCTTTTTGTCAGGGGCAGTTGATCCCCGATTCTTATATATTAAAAGTTTGGATTGAAAATTTTCATCGTATTTCAACAAAACTCTATGGATTTATTGTTATTGCTCTACTCATTTCCGTGTACCGCCAGTTTCCAAAAAAATCACCTACACGGAAATGGATGACTTGGGTCTTTGGGCTAACTCTTGTAGAAGGTCTTATTGGTGCTGTGATTGTTCTTAAAGGGTTTGTTGCAGATGATGATAGTATTGGGCGAGCCTTTTTAATTTCGATTCACCTTGTAAACACCTTCCTTTTAACTTCAACAATTATTTTTACTTGGCTCAGTCAAAAATATAAATGTGATATTTTTCTGATGAAGTTTTTCAAATTATCTCGTTCTTATATTCTTATTGGGTTTATTTTATGCATAGGAGCCACTGGAGCTCTTGCGGCCTTATCCACAACCCTCTTTCCCTCTGTTTCATTGTTCTCAGGACTGACACATGATTTTTCAAAAGGCTCTCATTTTCTTCTTAAAATTCGAATTCTTCACCCTCTTCTTGCTATTGGTTTTCTTTTCTTAGCAGGTTATAAAACACAATCGCTTATTGAAAGCTCTCAAAATTCTATTCACAAGTACTGGGGACGTATTTTTCAAGTACTCTTATTAGTGACATTTTTTATTGGAGCCATAACTTTAGGGCTTTTATCGCCACTCAGTTTAAAACTCATTCATTTATTTTTTGCACATCTCCTTTGGATGAGTTTTGTGATGTTCTTAAGCACTCGTTTTATTCCAGAAAGCTCGTTGAAAAAGTAATCCAATAGAGCCCCAAATACCTCCAAGAAGTGCTCCTGTAATAGCCGTTATAAAAATCATTAACCATCCCCAGGGGAGATGAAAAAGATGAGCCATTTTTTGAGCCATCAGCCCATGTGAATACATATTTTGAAGATAAGCCATGAGACCCCAAACAAAAAACATGGCAAAAAAACTGATAAAAAAAGATTGTATCAATTTTTTACTTTTAAAACCTATCAAAAAACAAGCGGGAATAAACCCCCACCAAGAAAGAAAAAATGAAAGCGGAAATATCAATAAAATAAGTACATAAATCATTGAGGCACCTCACTTTTATCTTCTACTGAAGGCTTTTCTAAAAAATGAATTTTTTTATACTCACCTTTTGCCCAATCTTCCAAGAAATTATCATATTTAGGGTCAAAAGGGTTCCCGCTTTGCCCTCCTGGAAAATTTGTTAAGGCTTCAAAGTCTTCACCTAATTTAACAATTTGTCTCCATGTGGCTCCATGCTCTCCAAAGTTAGCATTAATGGCATATCTTGAACCTGAGGCTGATATTTCATATCGACCAAAAGCTTCTACCTTCAGTGGATGTGGAAAAACCGTTTTTTGTATCAAGTCCCACCGCCACTTATGAAAAGCTTCTCCATATTTTGTTTTTAAACGATTATTTAGTTGAAGAAAACTGTCTGTAATAATTTTTGTTAATTCCTTTTGAACCTCTTCTTTTGATTTTACATTGCCTAAAAACCAGTAGTTTTTTTGATCGTAATAGGGAGAATTTAAAAAAGCATCTCTCAAAAGATCGACAGTATGTTGAATTGGAGGATAAGCATTTCTGGCTTTAGGACCAAGTGTTTTAATA
This sequence comes from Bdellovibrionales bacterium, assembly GCA_020435085.1. GTDB lineage: Bacteria > Bdellovibrionota > Bdellovibrionia > Bdellovibrionales > UBA1609 > JABSOQ01. The sequence continues at coordinate 7,501 of JAGRAB010000099.1, forward strand.
AATAAGTTTTCTTCCACTTGTTTCCACCAGTAATAAAATACCCCTGGCTGCCAAAGGTCAGATTTCATATGATAATCCCAAGTTTTAAGACCTTCAAAAAAATCTTTATTCTCTGATTGAACCTCTTTACTCACACCTACAATGAGGGCGGGCAAAAGATTTCTTGCATGAATACTGAGATCATCCATCTGCATATGCTTTAAAAGATCGAGAGATATTTTACCTTTATTTTCTTTAAGTAATTCACCAATTCTCTTTGCTCGATAACTATCATGAAAATCCCAACTCAAATAATATTTATATTGAGATGTTACTGGTCTTTGGTTAGCACTATATATCATATCAGACGGATTATTTATATTTTGAGGAAGCTCTCCAAATGGAATTGTAGACTTCCAATCTTGAGGCATGAATCGTCCATTCCGAACAAGTCCACCATTGATTTTTTCTCTGGCAGGAATTTTGCCGACATGATAAATAGCCACTTCTTTTTTATCTGCACACGCTAAATTTTGGGTAGGGTTAAAGTAAGTCTCTTCTACGGATTTCTTACAATCCCCAAGGCTATGTGATTTTGAAAGATTTAAAAATGCTTTAAGCTCCACCCCTGGTGAATGCCCCTTCCATAAGAGTGCCAAACCAAGATTTTTTTCTCTATGAACAACAAGACCTACGTGAGTCCATAAAAGGGTCACTATTTCATCTTTGCCATTTTTATTTTTTATGATTTCCTCTTTTTTTTCTGCAGAAACCCATTCTCCATTCCATAGATATTCCGTAGAGTTTTCATCTTTAAATTCCACTTCAAACC
>JAGRAB010000100.1 GCA_020435085.1 Bdellovibrionales bacterium
AATAATCTTTTTAAACTCTTCGTAAGGATAAGCTCCTTTTAGAGAAACACCATTAACAAGAAACCCTGGAGTTCCACTAAAACCAAACTCTTTTGCTTCTGCCATGTCTGCTTCAATCACTTTTTTCACTGCATCAGAATCCAAGTCTTTCATCAATTTATTCATGTCAGCCCCTACTTTTTTAGCAGCATCTTTTAAGTAGGCTTCTTTTTGTGACTTCAACTTGTTTTGATTTTCAAAGATCATGTCATGAAATTTTTCGGCTTTTGATGGGCTTTGAATAACCATAGCTTCAAAGTATTTTGCCGCTGGCATTGCCATAGGATGAAATTCAAGAGGTAAGTGTTTATAAATAACTTTTACCTTTCCTTGGTATTCTTTCATCACTTCTTTCATTGTATCATAGCCTTTTGCACAATAAGGGCACTCAAAGTCAGAGTATTCCACAATTGTGATTGGAGCATCTTTTTTTCCAAATACCGCTCGGCCATCAGATATTTTAGGTTGCTTTGGATTTTTGAACTCGTCTTCCATTCGCTTTTGTTCATCTTCAGCTTCTTTTTGACGAGCTTCCATTTGAGCATTACGAGCTGCTTTATTCACAACTTCAATAAACTTACCCGGATGCTTTTCTATTGCATTAAATAGAATTTCTGGATTTTCAGAAACGACCTTTTCTAGTTGAGAGGCCGAGGGGGCACAGCCAAGTGCTGATAAAACCGCAATAATGATTGATAATTTAAAAATATTTTTCAAAGGAACGACTCCTTGTAGTGGTTGGTCCAATTTGAATTCTCATTCTGTCATAATTAAATACCAGACTTAACAAAAAATACCAACAGAATGTAAACTGTCTTAAAATGAGACTGAAGCCCAGTCAAAACTGATTAGGAGTGTCATGAGCCCAGCAAACCGATATACTGGGCCAGTAAAATATTAAAAATCTTTCATCTCAGACGAGGATTTTATGAAGTTATTAAGTGCTCTTATCATTACCTTACTCACTTTACAGCCCACTTTTGCTGCAGAAAAATTTAAATACAATGAACTTCAAATTAAAGATTATGACGAAATGACAAAAAAGGTGAATGAGTACATCGCTCATGCAAAAGACTTGGCCATTAAATATCAAGAAGATGGTGATGATGAAACGGGAGACCAAAAGGCAATTGAGGCTCTCTCAGAAGCCCTCACCTACATATTATCTCGTCCTGATAAAGATAATATGGTTTCAAAATTACTTCCTCTGATTCGTAAAGAACTTCTTAATTATAATTCATTTGAAACGTCTCTTTCCTTAGTTGCCACCGATGCCATTACAGCACTGCAAATTAAAAAACTTCCAGTGAACTATCGAGCAACGTATGTTTTTGTATTGGAAAACATTATGTCACAGGTCAAACCTTTAATATCAACAAACCCTGAAATGCGATCTATTGTTCAAAAAATTGCTGATGCAAAAATTGATGTTGGCGATGACGTTAAAAAAGATCGATTAGATAAAATGTTTAAAACAAGGTCCCCTTCTGATATTGCTGTTGATCTATTAAAAACCAACCCTGTAAAGACAACTTCTGAGTCAAAACCAAAACCACCCATTTCAGAATAGTTGAGTTTTATCAAAGACCTTTGTACAGAAATACTCTCGACAAAAGATAAGTTAAAAAAGTTTGTGAATTCGTCAGTATTTTTATATATTTACACATCAAGTTTGATGGCTCAAAATGAAACGATTTGAGTTCCCTTTGTGACCTCCCGAAATGCCTTTGTGGAGGCCGTTTTGAGCGAGATTGAGGCTTGGTTTTTAAGCAAAATTTTAGTTGTTACCGTGGCCATCTTAGGCTTAGGGGTTTATTCCAACTTGGTAAGTCCTCCTCATGACTCATTAGAGGTCAACACACAGCGAGCTCCTGCCTCTTTAGTGAATATCACAGAAATCAATAAAGAAGTCGTATTTTCAAAGTCTTTAGTTTCAACACTTGATCTTCACTGCGTCGATGAAACACGAAAAATAGAATTAAAAAGTCAGTCCAAGCAACTCCGATTCATTGGTAAACTCTGCCACTTAATTCAACCTGGCTCTGAGTTATTTTTAACTAATACTTCCAATGGGTTTGAGGCTTCTATCTTTTCAATTAGTGAAAACTCTTTTTCAACAGATTACGTCTACTTAAAAGATGGAGTGAATCGAATCGTCATACGACAACTTGACCCAACCCATGAAGATGCAATGATTGTTACCGAATTGAATATTGAACGACAGGATAAGTTTGTTCTCGATGGAACAAGCAACTTTAACTCTTCTACTGATTCCAAGTAAATCCAAGAAGAATAAGGTCTTCTGCCTCTGGTCGATCTACCTGCTGGCTATAGGATGCTGCCGTTAAAGTTGCTGCCATATTAGGAGCTAAGCTTTTTGAACCGACAACGCTATAATCCCCTGAGTTAACTTTTAAGTGTGTATCAATGTCGTAACCATTCCCAAGCGAATAACCAACAGAAAGAATAGTTTCTTGCACTTCACTCGGCCCAAACTGAGAAGGGTCCATCTCCATAGTTACAGCGGTTCGAATTTCATAAGGGTTTTCCACCCGAAGCAAAAGATAGTTACCACTATAAGAATAACGAAGGCGAACTTTATACCCTTTTTGTACCTCGACTGTGGCATTACTTATTTTTTCTTTTAATTCGTAAACAGATTTAAATGCAGGTTTTGATTTGGCGTACTGATCAAGGTGATGTTCCGTCAATCGCTTCATCATGAATTCACCAAAAACTCTTTTTCTTTTTTGATCTTCTTCGACCGAAACACTCACTCCCGTTTGATACTCAAATTGATCAAAACGACCTGGGCTTACAATATTTCTTTCAGCATCACTCCGTCCAAATCGCTCTTCGTAGCGATGTTGAAACTCTTTTGTTAGTTCATCATCAAAGACAACCCAATTGTTATTGCTATAGTTATCCACCGGAGGCGACACAAGGTTCATCTCTACATTGCGTGTGAGACGCTCTTCCTCAACATCTGAAACATATCCAGGGTGGCCATCTCCAACACCCGCTTTGGCAATAAAGGGCAAGATCACTGTGAATAAAAGTAAAATTTTTAGAAAAAAAGCCTTCATGCTTAGAGACAATGCAATTTAAAATCCAAAAAAGAGAGGGCTAAATACCTATAAAGACAAGGTTTTGCGAATTGAGGTTGACTTGCAAAAGCAGGCATGTCAGTTTGTCGTGTTGTTACAAGGCTTCTTTATAAGTTATTGATTTTACTGGATTTTATCTGTCTCCCTTCTCAACAGGGAAAGACAAAAAAAGTCCGTTATTTAAAGGGCTGTTGAGGTGATTTCACTCATGCAGGAAAACTTTAAAACTAAGTCCGATATACACCTTGCCAGAAAGGTTTGGCATTTCTTAGGTGTTCTTACAATTATTTGGATTTATTTAAGAACAGCTCGTAGTGAGGCCCTACAAATTGCTGTCGGAGTTACATTTTTATTTTTATCCTTAGATATTTTTCGCCACTCTTTTCCTCAGCTCAACACAGCTCTCATAAAGCTTATGGCCCCATTGATGCGAGAGCATGAAAAAACAAAGCTTGCCGGCACCTCTTATCTTCTGGTGGGAATGACTTTTATTGTCTTTATGTTTTCTAAGGATGTCGTGATCTTATCGCTTTTGTTTTTGGCAATCGCCGATCCAATGGCAAGCTTTATCGGTGTTAAATATGGGAAAGATAAAATTATTGGACATAAAAGCCTCCAGGGCACAATGGCCGCTTTTGTAGTATGTATGGTTATTTCGGCCATTTATTTTTTTACCAATAATCTCATGACAGAACGAATTCTTATTGTCAGTGTCTTGGCTGGACTTATTGGGGCTGTTTCCGAACTCATACCTATTTGGAAACTTGATGATAATTTTACTTTCCCCGTACTCAGTGCCACCCTTCTTTGGCTTTTATTTTTAGTTTTTGGCGGAGCTTAATTCATGATAAAGAATATTCATTTTCCCAATAAGGACTCACAAATGCGCCAACGTCCACCAATTAAAGAACGCACTCGTCGACTTCGCCGTCGAATGGGAATGCATATTTATGTACTTCCCAATCTTTTAACAACAGCCAATATGTTTTTTGGCTTCTTTGCTGTCATTTATTCTATTAACTCCAATTTTATTTGGGCTTCTTATGCCATTGTGTTCGCTGCACTTTTCGATTTACTCGATGGACGCGTCGCCCGATGGACCAACTCCACCAGTGAGTTTGGAGCTGAATACGATAGCCTAAGTGATCTTGTGAGCTTTGGAATGGCCCCAGGCCTTTTATTATTTCTGTGGGCCCTGGAGCCATTTGGACGCATTGGTTGGTTGGCCGCCTTCTTTTATGTCGCCTGCTGCGCTCTTCGTCTCGCACGTTTTAATGTTCAAAAAGACGTTATTGAAAAAAGTTTTTTTCAAGGGTTACCAACGCCTATGGCCGCAGGGATTGTTGCTTCCGCCGTATTGGCCTTTGAAGATTTAGAACTTGATGCTTCGAGATCTTGGTACTTACTTGCTCTCACATTTTTACTTGGTTTTACCATGGTTTCTAACTTCAGATATCGCAGTTTTAAAGATCTTGATTTAAAGCAAAGATTGCCATTTAAATTTCTTGTTGTGGGTGTGTTCATTTTTGCTCTTATTGCCATTCGCCCAGAAGTCATGCTCTTTGTTTTATTCCTCAGCTATGCCATTTTAGGTGCGGTTTTTGGTGTTTTCCGATTGGGTAAAAAACCAAAAGATCATATGAACCCGCAAGTGGAGTTTGAGTTTGGTGAAGACGACTTACACGAAGCCGTGGAAATGGAGACAAATGGTGAACATTAATGTTGGCGTTGTCGGTGCGACAGGAATGGTGGGAGAGGTTTTTTTAAGCCTTCTTGAAGAAAGAAAGTTTCCTGTTGGTGAGCTCAGACTTTTTGCTTCTGAAAATAGCGAAGGACAGACCCTACAGTTCCAGGGTCAAAATATCCAACTCCAAACGCTTAAAGAAAATTGCTTTGATGGGTTGCAGTTAGTCTTTTTTTCTAGCGGAGATCCCATCAGTAAAGAGTGGGCCCCTAAAGCCGTCTCTGCAGGTGCTTTTGCCGTTGATAACTCTGCCGCTTTTCGAATGGACCCCAATACACCTTTAGTGGTTCCTGAAATTAACTCGCACCTTATACCAAATAAAAATAAACCTTCTATTATTGCTAACCCCAACTGCTCAACCATTCAACTTGTGGTGGCACTACAGCCTCTTGCAAAAAAATTTGGGCTCAACCAAGTGACTGTTTCTAGTTACCAGGCTGTCAGTGGTGCCGGGAAAGCCGCTCGCGATGAATTAATTGAACAACTGGCTGCTCTTCTTAATAATGAAGATGAGGTTTATGTTGAACAATTTCCACATCCCATTGCCTTTAATAGTATTCCTCAAATTGGCTCTTTTGATGATGAAGGTTTTAGTAGTGAAGAGCGAAAAATTATGAATGAAACAAAGAAAATTTTAGATCTTCCTCACCTAAAAGTTTCTGCATTTACCGTTCGCGTACCTACAATCAATGGTCACTCAGAATCCGTTTGGTTCACTCTTAATAAATCCACCACTCGCGATGAGATTCTTGCCACACTCTCTGCAGCTGAGGGCATTGTGGTTCAAGATGACCCAAAAAACTCAGAGTACCCCACCGTAATGACAACCTCTGGAACAGACCCCGTTTTTGTGGGACGAGTCCATAAGGATCTTGCTCAAGAAAATGGCTGGATTATGTGGGTCGTTGCCGACAATATTCGAAAAGGGGCTGCTCTCAACGGAATTCAAATCGCAGAAAAGATTTTTTGCTAAGATCAGTTTAGGGGCTGTGAAAAATTCAATAACGCAGTCGCCCTAAAAATTCCCCATGCTCCATCACCGGACTTTTGACATGGGGTCCCTCACATGCTCTCATTATATAGATGAAAATACGAAAATGGATTTCACCTTTATGCGTCTTTCTTTTGGCAGTTTCTGCCACTTATGCCCACGCAACAATTCAACTTATTGGCGTCACTGGGGCTTCTAACTCGGACATCACCGCAAGCACGCCAGTAATCTATGGCGGAACTTCAGGATCTGATTGTTCAGGTTCGGCGGCAAGTACCAGTGACACTTGTGACAGCTGTGCTTCACTCACTTCATTTTCTGCCTGTAACAAAACTCGAATTTATGACTCACTGATTTTACGCATTTCCTATAAAAGCGACACCATGGGAGGTACAACTTTTATTACAACCTCTGATGGTACCACAATTACTGCCACACAAACCTCAACGGGAAATAAAGGCGAGACCGTCTATGTCGATGTCGACTGGAGTACCCTCTGTAACGCCTTAAACTCAACTTCCTCATGTGACAACATTGATTTTGCAAAGATTATTAAAGTTGGAATCGATGATGGTGACTCAAGCACCACCAATGACGAACTTCAAATTTCTATTAAAGTGCATACGCCGGATTATGGTGCCGCTGGCACATTTAATGAAATTGGTGACTGTGATACAACAACAGTTACTGGTGGGATTTGTTCTATCACGGTTCATCCCGGTGATGAAAAATTGGGGATTACAGAGCTTGAGCAAAGCAGTGGGTTTCCCACTTCGGGCAATATTAAAATTCGCGCCCTTAGGTTTTTTATTGGAAGTGATGAAACAAACCCCACAACCGGGTTTGTCACCAGCCCCAATGACGGCTTAGAACCGCAAGATATTGAAATCTCCACTGATGAAAATAACAACCCAGAAACCACAAAACGTTATCTTAAAAACCTTAGCAATGACATTCGCCACTATGTCAGAGTCGCAACTGTTGATGACGCCAATAACGTATCTCGCTTTACCTCTAATGCATCCATCGATTACTACTGTGGCACCAATGCCAGCACTGATACTACAGCGATCAGTGATGGCTGTATCTTCTCTGCCATCCCCGTTGAAGTGGTTGGACTTCTCTCAGAAGATCTCAACTGCTTTATCACATCGGTGGCTTACGGGAGCGGGCTTGATGCACGTGTTGATGTTTTTAGAGAGTTCCGCTCAAAAATTCTTCGCAAAAACCCACTGGGTCGCTGGTTTGTTAGCTACTACTACAAAAAGGGCCCCTTGGCTGCCGCATGGATGATGCAACACCCTTGGACAAAGCCGGTTGTGCGTGCCGCCCTTTGGCCCGCACTTGGGTTTGCTTGGCTTGCTAATCAAATAGGGTTTTTCTATACCCTTGCTGTTTCTATTTTTATCGCTGTTATCTTAAGTGTCTTTTTATTGACATCTATTCGGAGATTACGTGCCAATCAATAAAAGAATTATTATTATTTTCATTTTCAGTTTTTGGTGCGGAAGTATAATTGCTGAAGGTGCTGCTAACATTGAAGACACTGTTGAACCAGATATTTTTTTTGGCGAAGCCCCTGACGGAGAAATGGACTTTATTGATGAGCTACCCTCAAATGGTACATCTCCCGATCAAATCTATTCTATAAAGAAACCAAAAGGTCGTGTTTCTCGCCCTTCAAACGATGTCATTGATAAAGGGCCTATTGAACTGAAGCAAGCACCCACCTCTCCACCTCGAGACAAATATGCCATACCTAAAGGGATAGAAGATGATCCTTTATTTTCTATTGAAAAAGAATCACCCATTCAACCGCAGCAGCCCACAACACCTTCAAAACAACAAGCTCAAGAATTTAAAGGGAATGATTTTGAGTTTTCAGAAGCTCCTGGGGAAAATACTCCAATGACTCCTGGTCAGCAAAAAGCACAGGGAATAAGGCCAAACCAACGCTCTGGCCAACCTAGTAAGGAGCTCGATGAAGATTTAGTTTTTCCAGGAGTTGGTGCTGGCACTGTGACTTCAAGAGCTTATAACCCTTCTTCCAGTGAAGATGTTGAAGTTCACTGGAACCACAATGCCACTCAAGAAATCAAAATTAAACATCCCAATGCAGAAAAAGGGCTTATTCGAATTAAACAAGATCGCACTTATGTTTATGTCACACCAAAATCAAAACAAGACCGTGCCTTTTCATTTCGATTTGGAATGTATAATCCAGAAAATTTAGCCAACCCTGATACGGGAACCACTTTTCAAACCTCATACTCCGCAGAAGACGCGCCCATTGTATTTTTTGATTATGAATGGCACTGGCTTAATGGATCACTTGGAAAATTTGGCTTTAAATTAGGAACCGGAATTTTTTCTGCTGAAGGAAATGGATCTTTTAAAACAATCTATGCCGAAAATGGTGGTAGAAATACTCCTTTAGAAAAATTCACCTTTCTGGCTCTTCCCAACTCTGCCGGGCTTGTCTATCGCATGCAATTTTATGATGACCAAATTCTTATCCCTTACGCTGATGGTGGTGTAATGGGCATCACCTTTTTTGAATTTCGCGACGACAAAGACCTTCCAAGAGCAGGCTTAGGAACTGCCGGATTTTTTTCAGTGGGTGGTATGTTTAACTTAGGCCGCTTAGATAAACTCTCTGTTCTTGAACTCGACAGAGAATACGGTATCAATTCTATTTTTCTGACTGGAGAGTTTCGTCAAATCGTAAATTTGGGAAGCGACTTTGACTTTGAAGCCACTGCCATCAACGGCGGCATCTTAATGGACTTTTAGAGTCACTTCCGTAAATAACTCATCTTTTGAGTCTTACAATTACCCGCATCTATCTCATATAGGCTGATTATTTGAGTGCGAAGATTTTCCATCCATGGGAGGACCTTACAGATTGGCATCCAAGCCAATCTGTTCAAAAGTGCCT
>JAGRAB010000101.1 GCA_020435085.1 Bdellovibrionales bacterium
ATATAAGGTAGAATGTTTTTTAGAGGTGGTAATAGAAAATAAAGCAAAAAATGATATCAACATTGCAAATTGAGAAAATATATTTTGATTTCCAAAATAACCGCTAAAGTAGCCAAGGCTAAAAAGTCCTTCAAATTGTGGTTTTCCAGTTATTTTAGAATAAAATAATTTATAAAAGCTAAGCACTAAGGGCAGTAGAGCTGTAATGCTTGCGGTTTGGGAAAGCTTATTTATAAAGTTTAAATTAAAATTTATAAGGCAAAGGTAGGTAAACATGAGTGTTATTAAAAAAAAGAGTATCATGTAAACAGAGGAAATGTCTGAGGGAAGGAAAATAAATTTATTTAAAATGATGAGGAAAAGTAGAGGGATGTATATTTTATATACAGGGCTAAATTTGATTACACCAGTATTTAATTGTTTTGACTGTATAACTTGAATCAGTCCTAAGCTAAATATGAAAATTCCTAAAATTTCTTTTAAAGAATAGTAGTATTCAACAAAGTGAGCACTGTGAACAAGTGGGATAATACCAAAGAAAATAAACCAAATATAAATAAGAGAGCTTACTTGGTTCCTCTTTTTTTATTCATGCTTTTTTGACGATGAGTCCTTTTAGTAAAGGCAGTAGAGCAAATATTGTCAGAGCAGCAATTATTATAGAGTGTCGAAGTTGGAAAAATATTTTGGAGACTTTCAGATTTAGTGGGTCTGTAAATAATATTGTGTTTTGATGACGAAATCACTTCTTGTTTGTAACAATCTAACAAGGAGATTTTCTCATGAACAAACATCAAAGCAACAAGTTTCTCTTCGATCCCGACAAAGTAAACGAAGCCCTCAAGTCTGCCAAGAGTATGGACGACTTGTTCACTGAGGGTGGTGCTCTTCAGCTGATGCTCAAAAACTCGATGGAGACGATGCTCAAGGCCGAACTTGAGGACCACCTTGGCTATCCCCATCGTGACTCAAAAAATAAGAACACGTCAAACGCTAGAAATGGCAGCTACAAGAAATCTGTGAAGACAACGACTGGAAAATTAGATCTGGATATTCCCAGAGACCGTGATGGGACTTTTGAACCAAAAGCAGTTCCGAAATACGAGGGAGTTAGCTCAAAACTCGAAGAACAGATTATTTCGATGTACGCGAAAGGAATGACAACTCGTGATATCGAGAGCCATGTGAAAGAAATTTATTTTGGCTTGGAAATCTCTCCAACGGCGATTTCTAGCATCACTGAGAAGATTCTCGACCACGCAAAAGAATGGCAAACACGCCCTCTCCACGAGCTTTATCCCGTGGTCTTTTTTGATGCCATTCACTACAAGGTTCGAGTTGATGGAAAAATCATATGTAAAGCTGCTTACACCTGCCTCGGTATTGATAAAGATGGGCTTAAGGACGTTTTAGGCATTTACATCGGCGAAAATGAGTCGTCCACTTTTTGGCTTTCGGTTCTGACTGATCTTCAGAACCGTGGCATCCAGGACATTCTCATTGCTTGTGTGGACGGGTTAAGAGGATTCCCCGACGCTATTGCCAGCATTTTTCCAAAAACTGAAGTTCAGACCTGCATAGTCCACCAGATTCGCAACTCGCTCAAATATGTTGGTTCAAAACACCAAAAGGATTTTATGAAGGACTTGAAGCTGGTCTACCAAGCAGCCACCGAGGAGATGGCCCTAAAGAACCTGGATGCTCTAACTGATAAGTGGGGCGAGAAATACCCCGTTGTCGTCAACTCATGGAAAAACAACTGGTCAACTCTCTCCAACTACTTCAAATATTCACAGTCCATTAGGAAAATCATCTACACGACAAATATTGTCGAAAATCTCCACCGACAAATGAGGAAGGTAACGAAGAATAGGGCGGTTTTCCCGACAGATGATTCGCTCTTCAAGCTACTCTATCTGGCTGTGAAGGATGTGAGCGTGAAATGGACGACTCCGAAGTGGAATTGGGGCCAGGTCATTGCTCAGCTCTCAATCCATTTTGAGGGGCGAGTGGAATTGGACCTCATCTAGTGCCACTTAGGCAAGGGAGCGTTGCTCCCTTGCCTCCTCAAAGAGCTAAATATTGAGAATCTAACAAAGGGTGATGCAAAATATTCACATTCACCCTGCAGAATGGAATAGCCTCGCTACTTGATGTATTCACCCTATAAAAATTGGAGATCTCATGAAGCATTTTTTTTGGCCTTTAATAATTTTAATTTTGGGACTAACAGCCTCTGCGGACGAATTGGCACCGCAACGCAAATCTTTCGAATGTGGCTCTTATTATATTCAAACTGCAAACGGAGACTTTGTAGCCTCTTCGATCCAATCGGGTGCAACGCTCGCTAGTACCATCAATGGTGAGATGGTTCTGGGTCTTCCCGACTACCAGCAGCTTCGTAATGGAGATTGGGTAAAAACCTTTGATTACAGCAAGGCCTATTTGCAATCAGAAAATGAGTTTCGCTTTGTGATCAAAGAAGTTATCCAATTTTATGATAGCGACTTTAAGACAATCATCCGCTCCAAAGAGTCTGGTAAGCATTTTACATTAAAAATTGGGGAAGGCGGGGCCGTATTGTTTGAGCAGCCGTTTATAACAGAAAACGGTAGCAAGGTTTTTAATCTGGCTACGGGTACTGCTTGCCTTTAGATTTTCAAGATTGGTGCTGACAGGGATTATTCCAAAATACTACGGGGGCTTCGGAATAGGAGTGTCCACGCAACCTGGAGCATTGTGTGAAAAATTCCTTGCCCCAATTAGAAAAATTGACTAGATATTGAGGCCAAAGAAGCGATTTCGCTCACCTATACACAAAATTTCTTACAGTCTCGATTTAGTGACTGGGACATAATCATCAAATGTGTCCCCGCCTTCCCAATTTTTTCCAATTTCTATGCAATGGTTTTTTTCTGCTCCCTCAGGAGTGAAAAATGTACTATTAGCAGCATGTACATAAAAAAAAAAAAAAAAAGTTATTTTATATATTGAAAATCGAAGGAAGTAGGCAAACTGCATTTAGTTGAAATCGGGTATCATAT
>JAGRAB010000102.1 GCA_020435085.1 Bdellovibrionales bacterium
AGATCTCATGGCCAAGGATGGCCATGAGAAAGGCCCTGTCAGGACGCAAAGGTTTCGCGTGCATTTGATCAGCTGATTAAAAAAAGTCATTGGTCCTTTTAGAAATTAAAATTTTATTTCATAGATCACGTCGAGTTATTTTTTGTGATTACAATAACCTTCTAGCCCACAAGGAACCTTACTTTATATTCTATGCTTTATGCCACAAAAAATATAAAAAAATATTTGACAATGATTTTTAAGAATTTCTTTTTTAATAGGATATTTTTAAAATCCTTTCCTACAGCCAATCTCGCACCCATATTTGACTTTTAACAAGAGTTTTTCTGTTGATTGTCTTCGCTCATGTTTTTGAACGGAATTACTGTTAATGACTGTTTAAATTATGAAAAATTCATTTTTAAAACTCATGCTATGATTTCTTTCAAAGAAAACAAAAATTGAAGCCGGAGAATTGTCTTTAAGTAAAGCTCAAAAAATGGCGGCGGTCTTAACCCCTGAAAATCAAAATCAATGGTTTGATTTAGCCAAAATCTCAACGCATAAACAATTAGAAAAACAAGTGGCGATGGCCTCGCCTCGGCAAGCGGTCATTGAAAAAATGCAGTATGTCTCACCTCAAATAGACATTGCCGAAAAAATACAGGTAAAAACCAGTGTTTCCAGAGTGGCTCTACAAATGGGGCTTTCTGAAAAGCTCATGCTCAAGCTTCGTCGAGCCCAAGATCTTGAAAGTAGCCGATTGAAGAAATCTTTGAGTTTAGAAGAAACCTTAGAGCAAGTGATAAATCTTTATTTAGAAAAGAAAGACCCTGTACGAAAGGCGGAGCGACAAAAAATGAAAGGTCAACTCCAAACTTCACATCATGTTATAAATAAATTAAATTTAAATTACTCTTCGCAAGAATTGTTGATGCAAGGACCAGCCACTCGACAATTAACGTCTTCTTTAGATTTAAAGCAGAACAGCATAAAATTAAAAGGCATAAAAATAAAAAGGCAACCTCTTCCAGCGAGACTCATTCATCAAGTGCAACTCAGAGATAGAGGTCGTTGCACATTTACAAACTCTCAAGGGCAGAGATGTTCATCGCAAAGGCATTTGGAAATTCACCACTTGAAACCTGTTTCAAAAGGGGGTGGGAATGCCTTAGAGAATTTGGCCTTACTTTGTTCGGGTCATCATAAAGTGGTACATTGTCGCCATTAGATTGTATGAGTCTCATAGGACTAAAAAACAAAACCCACACCAAAAGATGTGGGTAATAGAAAAGCTCTTTATTTAGAAGCTTTTTGAAAGTTTGATTTAAAGAATGACTAAAGCAAGCTAATAATCGCAGCCACTCCCACAGTGCTTGTCTCAGGCTTAAGATCGGCTGTGTAATACTCAATTTGTGGAGTCACAACAACGCCTTCCATCAGGGAAATATTCACCCCTAAGTCACCATAGATTTGGTCGCTTCTGAGTTTATCAGCACGTGTCCCTTGATAATGAGTGCCTCCAAAGGTGATGGAGTTTGTTAGTGCGAATCTGTCATTGATTTTGTATTCTACAAAGGGTGTCGCTCCCCATCCGTATTCGTAATCCCCTTTTTTTGCATCACTCAAATGTGTCCAATAAGTCGCCCCTAAATCAGCACCCACTGTCCAGCGCGATTGGCCGACTTGGTAAGCCAGATAATGAAGAAGTGAATAAGCAGTATCACGACCCACATCTCGATCTCGTCCTGTATAGTAACGAAATTTTGCGGTTGTTACTTGCTCCGCCCCAAAGGCTTTATAAGTTTTCGCCAATTTCATATAAGGCGTTGTCACCTCAGCTTTGTTTAGCCCCTCATTTGTTGGTGCGACGAATGTTAGACCAGAGCCCACTCCCAACGTGGTACTTCTATTGATCCGATAAGCCACTCCCAAGTTTCCTTCTAACTCTGTCTCAGGAGCCACAAGATTATGCTCAGGATTTGGCCTTTCGTTGCCAAAAGGTTTTTTAATACTGGCACCGCTATAATTAAATTCTCCCTGAAGAGAAAACTTCGACTCCGAACCAGTCATTGCTTTGACTTTACTATTAGAAACTTCAATCACTTTATTTGATGGCCCCTGTTGAAGATCCTCCATTTTTAAAGAAGACTGACCCTCATCAGAACTTTGAGTTTCTTCCCCATGCGCAAAGCCACCAAGCATTAGGCTTGCCGAAAAAACAAGACAATACCTTACTATTTTTTTCTTTATAATCCCCCCAATTTGATTTTTAAATTTGATGCTCTATAGATAAATGCGGGTTTATGAAAAATTCAACAGGAACCTTTACTGACTCGGGCTGTCGAGGGCCTGTCACCATACGCAATTATTGGCCTAAAGATTGCCTTTGATATCACTGCATCAGAGGTCAATTATGAAGAAATATTTTTACTCCCTTTTAATTAGATTTGGGCTTTTCATATTGCCTCTTTTTGCGCAGACTGCGGCCACTGCTCAAAGTATTGACACCCTTGATCTCAAGCAAATAAACAATCAAGCCGTTTATGTCTTTCGAATTGGAGAGGTGGGAGATACTCAATCACCCCTGGGGCACTGTACGGCATTTCTTCCTGAAGGTGCTGACTTTATTTTTACAGCTGCTCACTGCTTTCACCAACGGGCCTTTAAGGTAATCTCAGATAAAGGTGAAACTATTGTTGAACTCAAAAACAATGACTATTTTTATACGGAATCCCAATTTGGCCTCTTAGATATTTTTACAGTAAGAAACTTATCCACAGATCAAATTCAAAAAATACAGTCTATCTCTCAGCTGATACATAAAACTCATATTAAAAGTTCTGCTAATATTTATGGATACCCTCAATCTCGAAGAAATCAGCCACTCTCAGAAGTGACTTGCCAACACCAAACAGATTTTAAAGATATTTTTCGCCTTCGGGTTGAAGATCAGCTGGGTGTCCAAAGTTTAACTTGTCAGTTTCGTAATGAACATGAAGTCATTGCTGATAATGATCTTGTGAAAGGTATCTCTGGAGGTCCAGCACTTTATTCGAATGGAAATATTGCTGTGACTTTTCACTACACCAATGAAAGTGACACCGGTTTACCTAGTATAAAAACCGTCTCACTCAATTCTATTACCTCTCTCCTTACTGTTGAACAAGCTGAAAGGAAATATCAACTTCAGAAAAAAACCATTGAACAAATTAAAATTCCAAATGCTATAAGGATCGATATTGACAATTTCCTCGTATCAGACCCATCAACTCTTGGACAAGGCTTGTTTTTCTCAAAAATTATCGACATAGAAAGAAAAGATGTATCTACATTTTATCTCTTATTTGATTCTTCAAAACGTGTTGAAG
>JAGRAB010000103.1 GCA_020435085.1 Bdellovibrionales bacterium
TTTCCTTTTTTTGAGTTGGATCGTATTTTTGTGCGTAATATAGAGGTTCAAACGATAGAAGTTATTCGTGATAAAAAGGCACGTCAATTATCAGATCATCTCCCACTAATGGCAACAATGGCTGTGTCCATGGGACTTTGATTTTTTAGGATGTCGACAAAACCAGATGTTGAGAGAGTGACAGGTGACAAGAGCAATGCTACCAAGAACTGTCAAAACAACATCCACAGAATACCAACTGTGGGTTTGGGTGTGCCATAGCTCAGAAATCACCAATGGGTAGAGAGCTCCAAAGATCACAAGAGCTCCGCCGAGACCAGCCAATAGGGGAACAATTCTTTTCTTATGATGATGGTATCCTTGCGTGACAGCAAGAACCGCAATGGGAACAAGTATGAGTGCCATGCCAATATGAAGCCAATGGTCGAGGGCTCCAAAGCCGCCAATAAATGGAAAAAATAAAATAAGAAATGGAGTTCCAAGGCAATGAATCAAGCAGATGCCCGATACAGCTAAGCCGAGGCGGTCCATTCTCATATGTTTGTGTTCAATAGACATGATACTTCCAATTTTGGTCTCAAAATAGGACACCTTTGAGATGAATTCAATCTCAACTTCTATTTTGCCGATATTCAAAAAGAAGTAGGAGTTTTCGATGGCAAATTCAAATAAGTCCATATTATTTGTTGAAGACGAAGTGCCCCATCAACTTGTGATTACCAAGGCTCTTCAAGACCACTATCACTTTGATATTGCAAGCTCTTATAATGAAGCTTTGCAGCTTTTGGGAATGAAAGACTATGACCTCTTCCTATTAGATGTCATGTTGGGGGACGGGCTTGGTTTTGATCTTGTTGCAGAAATTCGGTCGCAAAAGCGATATGCCAAGGCTCCCATTGTATTTTTGACAAGCCGAGATGATATTGATTCTAAAATTAAGGGGTTTTCGCTTGGAGCTGATGATTATTTAGTAAAACCTTGTGATCCTAGAGAGTTAAGAGCTCGAATGGATTCAAAAATAGAAAAAGCAGACAGTTCTCAGCCCGCGGGCAGTGAGTTCTTTGTCGATCGCCTTGTATTTAGCTTTGAAAATCAAGCTGCCTTTATTGTTCAAGGTGATGAAAGAAAACAATTAGACTTAACTCCCATCGAATATAAATTACTTTATTTTTTCGCTCGCCACTTAGGAGATACTCTGAGCCGAGAGCGCATTCTTGATAAAGTTTGGGGGACAGACACCCACGTGATGGTTCGAAGTGTAGATACTTATGTGGCCGCGTTAAGAAAGAAAGTAAAAGAGTTTGGCGTCCAGATTAAATCTGTGCATGGGGTTGGGTATCGTATTCAATTTTTAGATGCGATAAAAAGAGCGAGCTAATATTGGCAACCAACAGCCTCTAGTGAAATGAATTTCATAATAAAAAAACCAGCTAAAACAGCTGGTTTTTTAAAATGAATCGTCGAGAGTGAAAAATACTATTTAATCTCTTTATGAAGAGTATGACGGCGAAGAAAAGGGTTGTATTTCTTCTTTTCTAAACGTTCTGGGTGAGTTTGGGTATTTTTCATTGTTGTATAGCGAGAAGGTGGTTGACCTTCTTTTCGAGCTTCAGTGCATTCAAGAGTAATAATGCGCACTTTTCCTTTTTTCTTTGCCATGGTTTCGCCTCCAAAGACTCTGATGTATAGCTTCAAGTCCTTATTCTGCCAAGTCTTTTTTTACGCTCTGGGCTGAATTTTTGTCAAAACCCTATGTAAAAGGTCTCCGCAGGTTTTTGACAGTTCTAGAGCTTTTACTGGCTAAACTTTTCAAGCCTGGTTTTTCTTGCCCATCGCATCATTAGCCCTGTACACCTTGGCCCATCAAAAACCAAAAGAGGGGAATCTTGGTGGGCCCAGCTTTAGACGTATTCGGTATGTAAGTCCCATCCTTAGAAAGCCAAATTTCCTCCTTAAACAAAAAACCCCTTTAGGGATAGGGGAGAAGAAGGAGAATTTATGAAACTATTTACAGCATTAGCATTATCTATGCTTGTTGCGGGGGTAGCTCAAGCTCGCCCAAAATCAGAAAAACGAATTCCAGCGATCGTTGTTGATAGAGCAGGAAACGTGGTTCAAGATTTAGGCGAACTTCCTGCCGAAATTGATACTTTTGCTAAAGAAAACGATTGCTATAACGGTGGTAAAAACTCTCGTTGTATCTATCAATTACCTATTAAAGGTGTTGTTGGACCATTGTGGTTAACAGCTGGTGATGTTGCTGGTGAAACAACTCTTGTTTTCACTGAAGTTCCAGTAAGAATGTTGGACTATGTTGCTTCTACATTTGAAGCTTGTGAAGCAAAAGCGTACCACAAAATCACGAAAAAAACCTGCGCTGGTTTCGCAATGACGTTTTCAGCAGCTGGTGATGTAACATATGCAGTTGGTCACTTCTTAGCATCTAATGTTTATGACCTTAGAGATAGCGGTTACCAAACAATCAATTTTACATCTGCAGCGGTTGATGCATTGACTCGTGGTCAAATTGCAACAGCAATGGATAACACATTGGCAGGTTGGTTATTAACTCCTGCATGTTGGTTGATTGGAAAACCTGCAAGCCTCTTGTTAAATGGCCGTGATATGAGCTGTGCTGAGTGGGTAGCTTCTGAAAGAGAAAAAATGAACCGACCTAACGTGAACAAAGCAAAAAGGGTACAAAACAGCGACAGATAATATCGCGTTTTCAATTTATGATTTGGAGCGGATGCAGATTTGCATCCGCTTTTTATTTTTAAACTGGTGCCCTTAATTGCGGAAATTGAATATCTACCGCCTCGTTAAACTATGGATTTCTAATAAAATTTTTTACTAG
>JAGRAB010000104.1 GCA_020435085.1 Bdellovibrionales bacterium
AGAGGCCTTGATGTAAGCAAATGCCCTACTTGAGCACATCCATGGGCAATGTCTCAATCTGGTACACCATACCATAAAAGTGTCAAAATGACACCGAAAATTCAAATCTTCGTTGACAGAAAATAAGGGATTTCGTCAGGGCTCCGCCAGCTTAATGACTATAAACACTCCTAAATTAGAATATTACTAGTAATTACAGTGTTTTACGTTGATTAAAAAGATGTAGAGATTTTTAAAGATTTTCATCGAGCTTTTTTTTGAGCTTTTCCACGCCCTAGTGTAGTCGTCAAATTAAGGGGAATTTAAGGGGGACAGACCCCTTTTGGAGAGAGGGAGCAACTATAGATGCAAATACCGAGAAGGCCTCCATTGAGGGTATGCCAAAGAAAATGAGTGCCGATAGGAAAATGGGGACAGATCCAGAGGTCGATGGATCGAAAAGTGAGGCTAACCAAAAAAACAAGGGCTGCCAGCCCTAGTGTTTTAGCAAGAGGCTCTTGGTTTTTCTTAAAGAGATAAAAGGAAATTAAAATTAAAACTGCGAAAGCATGTAGGTAACTTCCTGACCCATTGAGAAAGGCTTTTGGTAAAAATCGATCAAGAGCCGCTCCAATCAAGAGAAAAATCATCAGAGAACCAATTACCAAAGAAGCTTTCCAACCAAGAAAATACCTCAAAGCAAATCCAAGATATAAAACCATAAAAATAGTAATGGGAATAACGTCGGCGAGAATGGACCATCGGTTTGCAAATGTATGAAATAAAAAGCTACCGACACCAATCATAAGAGCATTGAGAGACAGAATCTTCACCCAAAGTATCAGGTGTTTTCGAGAAGTATTCATTTTTTTAATAAGATAAAATCCCCAAAGGCCGGCAAAAATTATTGAAAAGTTGGAGATGGCATTTAAGGGTTCTGCCCAAAATGCTGTGCTCAAACGTTCACAATAAAGATCTATTGGCTGCAGAAAATCCATAAGTAGATAAAAAGGTACCCTGCTTCATTTTTAGTCTTTTTAGAAAAAGCCGCCTGGTAAGGCGGCTTTTGAAAATTCATCTTAAGTGTTATTCAAATTAGTTCGTAAGAATTTGGAGAAGCAAGTCACGTTGTGCTTCATACTCATCTTTATTCGCATGAACTTCAGCAGACACGGAGCTGACATTTTCAAGTTCTTCAGTGACACGTTTTTGAGATGCTATGACTTGCTGGCTTTTTTGATAAAAAGGCTTCAGATCTGTCGCTACAAGTTTGTCATAACTTCCCTGTGCTTTTTCAGATTCTTCAACAGTACCTTTTGCAATTTTATCTTTTAACGTAGCAAGGTCTTTTGCAAGGTTTTGTTGATAAACTTGAATTTCAAACCCAAAAAGCATTTGTAAAATCATTTTTACTTCACGAGGAACACTTTGGTTTTGCAAAGTTGTTTTTAAACCATACTCAGGTTGATCAATAATATCGATAATTGCCTGAACAGTGAAGTTTCCGTTCTCATCTGTTGGTAGGTGAGTGACTAATGAATCCACATATTTTTTGGCGGCAGCAAAATCTTCTTGTGTAAAACTTGCTAAAGAGAGGCTTCCATTCACACCTTCAAATGTTTGAATAAGTGTTGCTGCAATAGGGTTTGAACTCGGAAATGCAGTGATGTACGACCCATTTGGGAGTTGTGAGGCAACGATGCCTTGCTGTTGAACATATTGAGGATCTCCTGTTTCACGAGCCATAAAAGGAGCCAGTCGAACTCGAGATTCGTATTGTTCGCCAGGAACGCCTTGAGCCCCTACAAATGCAAGGTATTGAGAAAGTGCTATCTCAGTTTCTCTTTTAAATCGAGGGAAGCGCAATTGAATACCCGTTGTGGCAGGGTCAGCTCCACTGGCTTGAAGGTTTTTGGCTTGAGCTTGTAGTTCGCTAATAAGAGCTTTAATGATGCTTTTTTCAGAGCTACTCAAAATATTAGAGTTCATCATAAAATCAATTTTTTGAGCATCATTGGCTTGTGCAAACTCTGGTCCTAGATCAGCATTTTGGCTTCTCTCTGAAATCAATTGACCCAAGCGGTTCATAATAGGTTGAGCTAAATCAACTCCAGCCATTGCGCGTGTCACAAGGGTTTGCCCCATATAGTTGCGATAGTCGGGTTCATCAAACATATTAGGGAAAAAGTTCCTATTAAGATGGGCAAAAGACAACGGCTGGCGAAGTCCCATAGTTGCATTGGCCATAACTCGGTCAATGGAAACACCGGCATAGTCGAGAGGTTCTAGTTCATCTTTTGCGCGTAAAGAAAAGTGTCGATCTTCAGGAGAAAATCCAAGTTCTACAATGTACTCGGCACCGTAGTCTTTTTTGAATGTCTCTCTAACAACTTGATCGTCACAACTTCTTACGACCTCACTAGCATCATATCTTTTGATACGATCAATTAACTCATCTAGCTCAACAGGGAGAATTTTATTATCTGCCGTTAAACCAATACAGTAATGGTTAGGAAGTGTCGTTACGTCCGCTAAGAATTGCATGACAATATCTCGAGTGGGCTTCCATGTCTTATAGATAGGACCATACTGCTTACTTTTTTCCATATCAGCTAAGATCGATTGATACTTACTTTCATCAACTTGGCTTAAATATAAGTTTCCATCAGCCATAAAATCTGAAAGGTGAAATCGCCACTCATCATAGAGTCGTTTTAAAGGTACAAAAATGGAATCAAAACGTCGAAACCCTTGCTCAACACCTGATGATAAACCTTTGCGGTCCAATCTGTAACTGCGATTGATCAAAGAATCATAGTAATCAGCAATAAAGTTCGTTGCAATTTCAGCAGGAGTAGTTCCAAAGTCATGTCTGATACAAAGAGGGTCGTGACCAATAAAAGCATCAAAGTCATCGCAGTAACGATATGTTTGAACGTCAGTCATTTCCCGGCCAAAGTTTTCCTCTAAAGACTTCTTTAAATCAGGAATTCTCTTTGGGAGTCCACTCGATTTTGAAACAACAGAGCCTGTGTAAGCATATCGAAGAGCTGCAATATCGTACTTTCCGGGCACAATGTTTTCATCATGGGTGGATGGCATATACTCCATAATACTGGCTGTTTTTAATGCATCTTCATTAAGTCCACGCTCTTTAAGATCAAGTCCAAAGTTATCTTTGACTTCTTCAGCTGTCCAAAAGTTATCTTTATCGTTGGACGACGCAAAGTTATGAGACAATCCAAAGTTATGTCCTAACTCATGAGTCAAAGTGGCCATGGCTAAATCTTTAATAAGTTTATTGGCACAAGCAATCACAATGGGGTTGGATTCATCGGATGGCCCAATAGATCCTTTAAGGTTTTTTGCAAAATCAGTGATCTCAGGACATCTTTCCGCAATTTTATGAAATGAGTTCCTATTATATTGATCTAAAAGACCATCAGCTTCAGATCTTTGTGAGGTAATCTCACCAGATTGAACAAGGTCTCGTCCATACTTTTTATAAGCATCAATAAACTGCTGAGCCGACTTAATTGATCGACCTGATTTTTTCTCTAAGAAGTATTTAGTTCGTGCATCGAGCATTTCATCAGCATTAAATGCCATAGGAAGAGACTGAAAACCATTCTTAACAACACTAGATTTTACAGGCAGTTCTACAGGAACCAGGTCTACAGATTTGCTCTGATCCATTGTTTTGGGGTTGACCATCAAAGTCGCAAAAATGTCACTAGGGTTGAGCATTTGTGATGTTTTTGCTGTGGAGACAGAAACAGAGAAGTTTTGTCCCACTTCTTCTTTTATTCGCTCCAAGAGACCGGCTTCATTCAAAATATAATTTCGTATCTGGCTAACCGCAACAGCTCGAAAACTATCGATGTGAAGCGTATTAGAAACACTCACAATTTCACCCGTTTTTGGATCTGAAATCGATGGTCCAACACCAAAGAGAAGTCCACCGCCGTTCATGTCTCCAGAGGCCACACGATCAATAATATTTAAAACGTTATAACGAAGATCTCCAAGATCGACGGTTTTACTCTTGTCTAAGCGAACCGAAATGCCGGTGCCTGCAAGGTCAAAAGCTTTATCCCAGTAACCAAGAGCTTCTTCGGCCAGTTCAATAGCAAGATTGGACTGTGCCATTCCATGGGACATATGAAAAACGATTTCTTTCTTGTCAGGGTTAAATCTTTTTATAAAGAGATATTTCTCTAAATCTTCTTGGGTGTATTGTTCATAGTTAGGGATATAGGCTTTTCGTGTATTAAATAAACCAAAGTAGTCACGGTCTTTCACAATATAGTTACGAGCTTTATAGTTTTTTGAAAGCGCGCTATCAACTTTATAAAAAGAATAGCGGATTTTAGCACCGTTATCTTTAGCTAAAATAGTAAAGCTCCAAAAGTCATCGGCAATACGTAGATCAGTGAGTTTACGAGAGCCTTTAAATAAAGAAGCTACAGAAGCAGAAAATAAATCATCAAGAGTGAACGCACTTTCAAGATCAAGCTTGATCCAGTCACGCTCTTGAAGTTTTCTTTCAGAATACTCTTCTTCTTCAGCTTGAGGAATACCTTTGTTGTTCACTTTTTTACGATAGTCGATCAACTCCGCAGGAATACTCATCACTTGGTCAAACTCTAACTCTGAGCTTTGATCTTTTGCGGCCTTGAGGAGTCGCTCATCCACGTTGACGTTCACAACTTGTAAGCTGGACTCTGTTCGTAAGAACTTTACTCGAGTGGCTGATTGTAAGTTTGAGTCAGTTCCGGTTGTCGAGATCCCTTGGTCTAATTTGCGGCCAGAACTGTTTTGCGCCTGCACAACAGTCATTGCAAAAAACCAATCACCTTGAAAGTAATCAGATTTAAAAACATCAGTTTTAAGAAGGGGCTTAGCAAGCTCTCCACTGGTCTCATCAATAGAAATATGAGTTGCAGCGGCACGATCTTCTGTTTTTAAAGCCTTATAAGCAATTTGGTTGGTGTCTTCATTATCTGCATTTTTAACAAGGACTTGTTGAAAGTAAGAAACATTATAAGTCACTAAGGGAACTAAATAGCGTCCATCAGAAAGTTTATCTGCAATTGTGATCTCATCAGTAGGAATCTCTTCGATGGTTCCGACTTTCCCCACCCAAAGCTGATCGTTAACAATGTAGGTTCGAATTTCATATTTATGGCCGTTGGGAATCCCACGAAGGCGAACATCATCGCCCAATAAGTTTGGCATGCCCTTAGGGTATTCCACGTTATATTCTACAACGGGAAGGTCGATGAAATTTTCATTCTTTGTTTCGTTATGGTAGTTTTCAGCAGAAGACCTTGAAACGTCATACTTCACTTTACCTGTTGTCAGTGTAAAACTGCGGTCTTTATAAAGATCGATACTTTTACCGATAACGTTAGGGTCATTAAACTGACCTTCCACTTTGGCTCGCTTTTTCGTGCACGCCGTGGTGAGTGTTAAGCCCAGTAAAATGGCTATGACAAGCTTAAGTTGTTTCATGTGGTTTCCCCTTTTATTAAAATACATATCGAATTCCTGCCCCTAAATAGGTGTTGTCATCATCAAATAAGGCGTTATTTGTCTTTATTCTGTCTTTCCAACTAAAGAAGGCCGAAACGGTAAAGTTACGGTCGACGATATAGCTCAATGAATTGGCGTAAGCTTGAATATAGTTTTCGGTGTTTGCATAGTTCTTGAGATAGTAAAGCGTGTAAGCGTTGGTCCAATTGATTTGATTTGTAATTCTCCAGGTGAGGCTGGCACCATTGTTGATCATGTAGGAATCATTATAAGAGCTACCAAAAGTATCTGAAGTTTCGTATTCATAGAAATTCAATGTGAACCCATGACTTGTTGAAAAGATGATACGTTTCCAAACAGTATTTGTAATAGCCCCAAGAGAGGTGGCGGCTTGCATGGAGGCCTTTCGAGATGTTTCAGATGTAGGAAGAGTTCCTTCAAGAAATCCTGAGGTTGAAAAGGAAACACCGTTATCATACTGATTAGAAAAAAGTGTTTTACTAAACCCTAAAGTGAGGTCATCAAAACCATATTGACGAACCTCTTCTTCAACACTTGAGTAAGGCCGGCGATAAATCAAGTCTGTATAAAACTCAGTATCTGAAAAAAGGTCATAGCTGAGCTGAGCTCGGGACGTCATATAGCCATCGCTATATTGATCTTGGTTTTTTGCGGAGCTGAGACTAAGTGAGCCATGCCAGCGTTGATTAGACTTAATCCCAAGCAATTCATCTTGTTTAAGCGTAGAGGCCCCCTGAGCCCAAAGCACTTGTGGCTGGAGACCCATAAAAATTGCTAATAGTAATGATAAGTAACCGTATTTCTTCTGTTTCATCGCCATCAGTGAATTGCATGTTTGGTGCCGAACCTATTGGCGGAGGGGGAGTGATAAAGTGTAGAGATTATGAAGTCCTTAATGGCATTGGAGCCAGAAAAGTGACAATCTTGGGCTTTCGATGCGTAAATTCGCCATGCGACACAAGATTCTGTTGAGAACTTATTTCTACAGGTATGTAACAAATTCCATTGAGTTTTTGGAAAAATAAATAGGATCGAGAAAAAAACTTGAAATTTCAAAATGAGGATTTTTGGAGGAAGCTGTACTAGCGATCAAAAGTCTCATCCGAAGAGCGAAGAATAAGCTCGACATCTTCAATTGGGCCTTCCACTTGTGGCATAAGGCGAGAAAGTTCATCAGAGCGAATGACAACCGTGTGAGTGCCTTCGGGCCAAGTAAAGTCGACCGGTTGATAGCGACTTCCATAGGCCTTCATAAATTGAACCCAAAGCGGAAGAGCTCCGCTAGCACCAGTGAGACCCATGGGGGTATTATCATCATAGCCCACCCAAACAAGAGTGAGTATTTGAGGGGTAAATCCAGCAAACCAAGCATCTTTGGTATCACTGGTGGTTCCAGTTTTTCCCGCCGCGGGAGCTGTAAACCCCATTTTTTGAGAACCTTTTGCAGTTCCTGAAATCAAAGTTTGTTTCATCATCCCGACAAGAGTGGCGGCGTTTTCTTCGCCAGTGACAAGTTGAGGTTCATTATTGTTTTCATAAAGGAGAGTTCCATTGCTATTTAAAATTTTTCGAATCAATGAAAGCGGCTTTAGTTTTCCAAAATTAGCAATGGCCGTGTAGGCACGAGCCACCTCCCAAGGGGTCAACTCAAAAGCACCAAGGGTCAATGATGGTAAGGCTTGAATAGAAGACTCAATGCCAAATCGGCGGGCCACATCGACAATTGAAGACAGGCCAATCTTTAACCCTAATTGTGCAGTGGCAGAATTGAGAGAACTTTTGAGAGCATAAAAAAGAGGGACGGGGCCATTAAAAGTACCGTCATAATTTTGAGGCGACCAACTTTGACCTTCGTATTTGTATTCAAAAGGAGAGTCATTAATTACAGTG
This sequence comes from Bdellovibrionales bacterium, assembly GCA_020435085.1. GTDB lineage: Bacteria > Bdellovibrionota > Bdellovibrionia > Bdellovibrionales > UBA1609 > JABSOQ01. Next base: position 7,426 of record JAGRAB010000104.1, read on the forward strand.
AGGGGAGAGTACATGTCGCCAGATTCAGTCATGGATTCTAAGGCGGCCAGGTAAACAAAAGGTTTCATAATAGAACCGACTTGTCTGTGGGCATCGGTAATGCGATTAAACTGAGTGTCTTTAAATGTGCGCCCTCCAACAAGAGCGAGGACTTCAGCAGAAGAAAGATCAACCACAATCATGGCAGCTTGCAGTTCTTTTCCTTCAGCTTTTTTTTTCTTTAAACTTTCATACCAGCTTTCAAGGTCATTGACGTACTTATAAGTCAGCGTTTGCGCCGCCTCTTGTGCATCAATATCAAGAGTGGTGTAAACCTTTAACCCCTTTTCAGCATCGATATTCCAATTGGCGAGCTGTTTATTAATGGCTTGAACAAAATAAGGAGCGGGTTCAGTTAATCGCTTAGGGGGTTTTTGGGGAAGTGGAGATTGTAAGGCCGAATCAAATTCTTCTTTGGCAATCATATTTAATTCGAGCATTTTTTGAAGAACCAATTCACGACGTTGTTGAGCATTTTCGGGTTTGGAAAAAGGGTTGTACCTTCCTGGACTATTAATCATAGCGGCAAGAAGCGCGCACTCAGAAAGATTCAAAGTTTCGAGGTCTTTATTGAAGTAATGTTTTGAAGCCGCTCCAAACCCTCTGACTTGAAAAGGGCCATTGGCTCCCATATAAATAACATTGAGATAATTTTGAAGAATCGTATCTTTATCAGACCTAGCCTCTAATAATATGGCCATAATTTGTTCTGTAAGTTTTCTACGAATGGTTTTTTCACCAGATAAAAAATAGTTTTTTACTAATTGTTGAGTGATGGTACTTCCGCCCTCGGCAAACCGAGCCTTTGTTAAATTTCGATAAACGGCACGAAGGGTTCCGGTGAGGCTTACTCCTTTATGTTCTAAAAACTGTGAGTCTTCGATGGCGGTGACGGCCTGTAAACATTGAAGAGGCACTTGGCCCACTTGAACAAGACTTCTTAAAATAGGCTGTTCATTGTAGTACTGAGCAAAAAGGACAGGGGGAAAATTCAAGCTTTCCACATCTTGTGGAATAGTAAGGTCAACAATGCGAGCAATCACATTTTCCGTATCCACGACAATAAGAGTTTCAGCCTCAATGGAGTCCGCAAGGTTGACTAAAAAACAGGCGGCAACTTGTTCAGAGTTTAACTCCAAATGTGAATAAGAGTTCACACAACTTGAAGCGGGCATTTCTAACCAGTCACCATCTAAAAGAGGTTGATCCATTTGCCGTTGTCTGAGTTGAAATTGTTGAAGTTTTCTTTCAATTTTCTGAGGCGAGAGAATCATGCCTTTTTTAAAGCTTTGATGAGCAGAGTAAATCTCGATGGGAGGAAGAAACCACCCTTGTGCGAGACGGTTTTGAATATCTTTATCGAGAGAAAGAGCCCAAAAAATCAGGCCGATGATCGAAAGCGTCATTAATGTGAGGAGGGAAATAAAAAAGATCTTTAAGTTTTTATTTTTCATGAATCTTGACTTTAGGTCGCAGGCTTCGTTTAGTCAAAGTATGAAAATGACAGATAAGCAAATTCAAAGATTAGTGAAGTTGATGTTTAAAGAGCTTAAAGATCAAGGATTAGTGACCTTTAAAGAGTCTGAAGACAAAGCCGTTCGGCGAAGCGAAGAAATTGTAAAAGAAAACTTTAAAAAGGAAGTGGAGCTCGATCATCTTGTTAATAAAATGATGGATGATTTGGAAAGACAAAACCCAGGGGAGTTTCAGCGGTTTAAAATGTTTCCACTTTTAAAGAAGCGACTGGCCAAAGAGAAAGGGTTTATTCTGTGACTTTAAGTGAAGAAAGACAGTCTCACATTGTGCATCTAGTGATTGATGGTATTTGGAATGATGATCTTGTTGATTACACAGACGAAGAAAAAGCCATGCGGGCCGGAAACCGAGCCATGCAACAGTTTATGAAAGAATGCGCAGAAATCGATAAACACGTTCAGCAAAAAATTGCATCCTTAAAAAGAGGTGTGGTAGAAGGGTCTCCTGAGTGGGACATACTCTACTCAAAGTACTATGAAGAGGAGATGCAAAGGCGTGGCAACACTTAAAAAAAATAAAAAGGCAAAAAAGAAAGCAAAGTCTAAAGTTAATTCCAAAGCTTCAAAAAAATCAAAAAGCTCTAAAAAGACAGCGGTAAAAAAAGCAAAAACAGCCAAAGAATCTAAAAAGAAAACGGCCTCTAAGACTTCGACTAAAAAGTAAGCAGGCAAAAAGGCTCCCAAAAAACAATTGAGTAAAAAAAGTATCAAAAAGGCGGCCTCAAAAAAACCGATCCCTAAAAAGGGGAAGGCGTCCATCTCAGTAAAAAGCGTAAAAAAACTATCTCAAAAAACAGCGACAAAGGTAATTGTTGATATTGAGGGGTTATTTACTCCATTGGATGATCGCTTGATTGTTCGGTTTGAGGCTCCTTCGGAGACAACAGCCGGTGGTATTATTATTCCAAGTTCAGTGAGCGGTGATCGCCCAGATCGAGGAGAGGTGATTGCTGTGGGGCGTGGTCATAGAGACAATAAAGGTCGTATCAAACCTATGGATGTACAAATGGGCGATCAAGTTTTGTTTTCAACTTATGCCGGTCAAAAAATCACAATGGCTTCTGCTGATGTTTATATTTTGCGTGAAAGCGATATTTTAGGAATCATTGATTAACTTTATAAACGATCATTTGAAATCGAACATTTGGTGCTAATTGATTTAGCATCAAATGTATTGCAGAGAGGCTCGACGTTCGTCGCATATATGCTGACTATTTGGGCAAAAAATCTCATCCTGTTGTAATGTATGGCAAGCTATGGTTTTCGTTGACTGATAGGACTTCAATGTTAGGCTTCAGGTATTGTCATTGAAGGAGTTGAGATGAAAGTTTTTAAAGTCATTTCGAAGAGTTGCTTCACGTTTTTTTTAATTTTGTTTTCACTCAACGGTTTTGCTTCCAATGTGAATTGGTCAGGGCTTTATCGCATTGAAGGCTATTCCATAAAAAATTCTGAATTTAATAGTAAGGGTCGGCAAAAAGATTATGGATTGAGCCATCTTATTTTACGACCCAGTGTTGTGGCGGCAGATGGTCTGACTATATATAGTCAATTTCATATTTTTAATAGTGCGACCTACCCCAACTCGCAAGTGGGACAAGTTTTTGGAAATGGACCATATTCATCTGGAACAGCCAATTCTTTTCCCAACTCCAATGCGGGAGCACAAAATCAAGAAGAAGAGACTTTAAAAGTCAGCCAACTGTATTTATCGTTGGTGCAAGAGTATGGGCAACTTCTTGTTGGACGTGTTCCTATTCATTTTGGTTTAGGAATGTATCATAACGCAGGCATGGGGCTTTTTGATCACTGGTACGATAACCGTGATATGGTCGGTTACAAAATCATTATGGGGAATATGTGGTTTCTCCCAATGATGGCAAAAGTGAATGAAGGGGAGCTCAATTACAACCGAGATATCACTGATTTCTTATTTCACTTTCAATATGATAATCCAGAATCAGAAATTGAAATGGGATTATTTTGGCAAATCCGAAAAGCGGGAAGTGCTGGTGGTAATGATGGGCCTCTTGTTGATCCATCCGGTTCTAATTACTGGGGTGCGGGAGCGACTGTTGCAAGTATTGATTCAGAAAATATTAATCTTTATGTCAAAAAAGACACTGACCGTTGGATGCTTGGCTTAGAGGCGGGATTTCAAAAAGGGGACATTGGCGTCATTGATGGTAATGGAAGTAAAGTCACTCAAAGCGGGTTTGGCTTAGCATTTGAAGCGGCTTACCGACCCGAAGAAGGAAAAAGTGATTTTGGTTTAAAGGCGGGAATTGCTTCTGGTGATGATCGTTCAACAACCAATGAGTATGAAGGTTATTTATTTGATCGTAACTACAATATTGGCTTTCTCATGATGAATCACACATTAGGGCAAGCCGACTTTATGAATACATCTATCAATGGTGGTGGACCTAAAAGTGGTGAGAACTCTGAAGTAGATGTGGAAACGGTCAGTAATGTTTTATATTTGGCTCCAAGCATGACTTATCATTGGAGTGAGAAATGGTCTTCACAGTTTATGTTGGTCACAGGCTGGTTACAGCAAAATACAAATTCTTATTTAAATAATCAAACAAGCAAAGATTTAGGTTACGAGCTGGATCTTTCACTCACATTTCTCCCTAAAAAGGGGATCACGTGGGTGAACGAAATCGGTTTGTTAATGCCAGGGGATGCGTTTAAAGGGGATGGAAACCTTGATGCAACTTTTGGTTATGGGATGTCAAGTAAAGCCGCTATCAGCTTTTAGGAAACAACAAGAAAACAACTAAGTACGACAGCTGAGAAAGCAACAAGAAAACAACAAGCATTAGTGGTGGCAAGGCCCAGGGGGAAACCCCTGGGTTTTTTATTTTCTGAAGGTTTTCATGGGCCCCTGAGTGAGGTAAGCTCTTTTCTATGTCTTTCAACTCAAAACTAAATTTATTTTTAATCGGTAGTTTATTTTCATTTTCTTTGATGGTCATGGGGGGAGAGAGTGAAAAGATCAATGAAAAGGAAGGAAATGTAGAAGATGCTGCAAAAAATAAATGGGAGTGGTTTGAGCATAAACCTTATGTCCCTGAAAAATATGATTACTTTGTAGAATTAGGAGCTATGTGGGAGGAGCGCAATCTTTACTGGATGGGTGCGGGATTTGGGAGGCATCTAGGAAAGTGCGTGCTTTCTCGGTCGCAAACTTGTCAACAGTACTGGGATCTTCTTGGGGGTGTTGGAGGACGAGATGGATTGACGAGTTTGCTTTTTCTCACGGGCCCACGTTGGCAGTATGTGAATTACCCAAGCCCACTGTCTCCGTCTGTAAGACTCCTTGCCGGTGTGATGAATATTCGTGACGATGCACGTAATAAAGAGGCTTTTGCTTACGGCATTGGTTTGGGACAAACACTTTCCGTGCATGAAAGAATCGATGTGAGACTTGAGGCGCGAGCCGGATATGCCGATCATGTTTGGTATCAGGGAACAGCAGCTATCCATATTAAAATGGATCAATGGGTGGATTATTTTGCCAGCAAACTCAAAGAGTTTGGAGTTGAAGCTGTTAAGGTTCCTGGAAAAGTGATTGAAAAAACCGGCTCAGCTATTCATGAGGTTTTGTCAAAAAAGAAAGATTCTCCAAAAGCAGAAGAAAAAAAGTAAAACCCCAGTCGTCCTAACTGGGGTTTTCTCGAATCGCAATCAATGTTCTGGTTCAATTTTAAAAATTAATTTCGTCCTCGTGCTAATCGGTTAGTAGACGCTCTTAAACACTGCTCGTACCCATTGGGTTGGCGGCATTGTGGAGGAAGTGACATTTCTGCTGTTGGTGGCAGTGTATTCGTAAACCGATTTACCGCAGGATTATCTACGCCCTGAAGAAGGTATCCTGGTGCTTTAAGAGTGGCTTGAAATGCGTTGATTTGAGAAATCAAATCTTGATTCAAGAAGGGAGAATCACCTGACGCTAAGCGAGCGGTTCTTCCACTTAAGTTTAGAGCTCCCATTGGATCGACACCTGTCACTTGAAATTGTGTCCCATTGACATTTTTAATTGAGTCATACCAAAACCCAAAGTCATTGGCAGCTTCCACAGGAAGTTGTGGACCCATAGCATTTGGCTCATGAACGAATTTCATTTCCGCCTGCATGACAAGACTGTCTAATTGCATTTTGTAAGTATCTTTATACATACCATTAGAACGCTCCACTAAGCCGTTCAATCGATAAACTTCAGACATGATCTGAGAGCCCGCAGCAGCTCTGTTCACATAAGAACGTTGATTAGGAGTGAGTGCTCCATAAGTATTAGAATTCATTTTTTGAAGGAGAGCCATACCTTGTTTTCTTTCATCTTCATTGGGAGAAGTGAGAAGCTGTTTCACAGCGGGCATCATATTGCTGATAAAGTATTGATCGCGTTGGTTTTGATCTTTGATTTTACTCATGTTTTTACTAAAGCAAGTCATTTTGCCTTCAGGATCATTCTTATAACTATAGCGTTCATCAATAGAATCTTCGTTCATATATTCTTCAACATCACTAAGATCAGCCCCTTTTTTGATTTGGCAGCTATCGACAAGGCGTTTTTTCTCAGCCTCAAGCTCTTCTTCTTTTGCAATTTGAACAATTTCTTCAATTTGATCGCGAACGGAAGACTCTAATTCTTTTTCAGTCTCTTGAAAAAGAAGTTTTGCATCAACAAGTGTTTCTACACAAACTGATTTTTTAGTATCAGGAGTTGGTGCTATTTTCACTTTTACATAGCGAACTTCAGAGTCTGCCTTCGCACTTTCAGCATCACAATTATCGCACCAGTCGCCTTCAGTAGTTTCGCTTGAAACACGAACTTCATAGATATCATAGCGAGGGACTTCTGATTTTATAGTTCTACCAGCATCGTTCTTTACAACTTCTTCTTCTTCTGGTTGAAGCTTTTCGGTAGTAGCTCCAAAGTATTGTGATCCACCGTTATTGACATATTGAGAGTCAATTTCGTGAAGCTCTTTATTAGAAACAACTTTTCGTATTTGAACATTTCCAGAATATTTATAAGACTTGCCTTTGACTTTAGCAGAAAGATCTTCACCTTTTGAGTTTAAAAACCTAAAGCTTGAAGAACCATTTTTTGAGGCATTTTCTAATGATGCGATAATTGTATGACCAAAGCCATTTTTAGTATCTTCACAAAGAAGATCAGCATCGGCGCGTACTTCTGAGATGGATTGTGTGGATGCTAATGAGATTTCATTTTTTGGTAAAAAACTTTGCCATGAAGTATTGGCAGCCAGAAGCCCCAATAAAATCGTTGGCAAAACGATTTGGGTTTTATTTTTATTGATTGCTTTCATTTTATCCTCCTCCCATATTTTTGAACGCCTCTTGCGCCTATTTATGGGTGTTATTCAAACCTTCTTTACTCCAAGATTGGTTCCAGTGGGCCACTTTGCTCGTAACAAATTGAAATTACACAATAAATAGCATTTGGGTGGCAGTTTTCTCGTACAGTTGAAAATGCCGATAAACTTTGGACAGTCACAAAGGGGTTGGATAAAAGCTAAAAATTTTAAGTGGTTAGACTGTATAAATCGCTGACAGGGAAAACCTCTAAAAACTGACGAAACTTGGCATTTTTCCTTATTTATGGGCTCGAGAACCTTGCTAACCACAATCAAGTGAGGCAGTTTCTATTTGTTTGCAACCTCGAGAAAGTGGTTATTTTTAATGAAATTTGAGTTTCTTCCAGCTCCTAATCCTTTAAATATTGCACCTGAAGAGTGGCTGGATTGGCGTTGGCAAATACGGCAATCATTAAAATCAAGATTGGATTTTGCAAAATATTTTGAGCTTTCTGTAAATGAAATTGCGGCTTTTGAAAGTATGAAAGAAGCGTTTAAATTTCAAACGACGCCTTATTATGCATCACTGGCAGATGCGAAAAACCCGGCTGATCCACTGAGAAAAATTCTTATGCCAACGGTGAACGAAGCGTTCAGTGCAACACAAGAAATGCTCGACCCATTAGGTGAGGTGAAGCACTCTCCAGTTCCAAGAATTATTCACCGTTATCCGGATCGTCTTTTATTTTTAGTGACAGATCTTTGTAGTGTGTATTGCCGCTATTGTACGAGAAAACATTTTACCGGCAAAGATCAAGCTTTTGCAAAATCAAAGGAATACCAAGAAGCTTTGAATTATATAAAAAAACAAAAAGGCCTTCGAGAAGTGATTCTTTCTGGAGGAGATCCTCTGACATTGTCCGACAGTATTTTAAAAAAAGTATTGTCAGACTTAAGAAGCATTGAGCATGTAGAAATTATTCGAATGGGGACGAGAATACCGGTTGTGAATCCCATGCGAGTGACTCCAGAGTTGGTTGAAATGATGAAAGCCTTTCATCCTATTTTTATGATGGTTCACTTTAATCATCCGCGAGAAATTACAAGTGAAGCCGCACAAGCTTTATTATTACTAGTGAACAATGGGTTTCCTGTGATGAATCAAATGGTTTTACTCAATGGAGTGAACAATCATGAGGCTATTGTTCAAGCACTTTCCCGAAGACTTCTTTATTTGCGAGTAAAACCTTACTACATGTTTCAGTGTGACCCTTCTGAAGGAACAGACCATTTACGTATTCATTTAGATGAGTCTTTGCGCATACAAAGAGAGCTTTGGGGAAGAATGTCTGGTCTTGCAGTTCCGCATCTCTCTTTAGATATTCCGGAAGGAGGGGGAAAAGTTGGGTTTGTGCCAAACTTTCAAACTCGCCGAGATGGAGATGATATAGAGTTTCAAGGGTGGGATGGTATTCAAGCAACTTATATAAATCCCCCCCGTGAAGATAACCAAACCCCTTCAGATATTCAGACTTATCTCAATGAATGGAATCTTGTTAAAAATCAAACCTATGGTTCAAAAACTCAAGCTCAAGAAAACTTCAAAGAAGTTAAAACTAAATTATTTCCAGACGTGCATACTTAATAATAAATTTTTTAAGAGTTTTATTTTCAAAAAGAACACTGACTTTTTGATGAGATCCTTTCCCCTCGACCTCAAAGACTTGACCAGCTCCAAAGGTGGGGTGTCTTACGCGCATTCCCTTTTTGTATCGGTCATCCGCCGATGATTGAGAATAAGAACTATCATCACTAAAGCCTTCATAATCAGGCATGGCATCGAAAGACTCATTATAAGAAGAGCCATAATTATTGGAGTGTTGATATCCAGAGGAAGATCCATAACCATTATTATATGACGATTGTTTTTGAGCTCTTTGAACAAAACTTGGTCGTTGGACAGAGGATTCTTTTTTTAAATATTGCGAAGGAATTTCATCAATAAATCGACTAGGGCTATGACTTTGTTCTTGGCCCCAAACACGCCGTGAACGGGCATAGGTAAGATAAAGTCTTTCTCGAGCTCGAGTCATTCCCACATACGCCAATCGTCGCTCTTCTTCAACTGCTTCAGGATCGGTAGAATCAAAACTGCGAGCTGAGGGAAACAAACCTTCTTCCATTCCAGCAATGAATACAACAGGGTACTCCAGGCCTTTAGAAATATGAAGGGTCATTAGCGTAACACTATTGGGGTCATTTTCTAATTGATCGGCATCAGAAACCAAAGCCATTTCCTCAAGAAAATTTTGAAGAGTACCCTCATCGCCGCGCTCTTGTTCGAAGTGCTTAATGGCATTGTCTAATTCTTCAAGGTTATCAATACGCGCCAATGATTCATGCGTATTTTCTTCTTTAAGCCGAATGGCATATTCTGTCGCATCAAGG
>JAGRAB010000105.1 GCA_020435085.1 Bdellovibrionales bacterium
CACTCCAAGGCTCGAGATTTAATTTCCCAAACTAATCCAAAAATAAAGACGAACAAAAAGAAACCCATCGCCAATAAAACTGTTAAGCCTTGTCCCTCTTTTATAAATTCAGAAAAACTAATGGCCCATGGATACATAAAAATAATTTCGATATCAAAGAGAATAAAAAGAATCGCTGTAAGATAAAATTTTACCGGAATTTTTGTTGTTTCTGGTCCCTCTCCAACCAAACCACATTCATATGACATGGATTTCATTTTTGAATATTTTGTTTTTGGGCCAAAAAGGCCTGCAACGATGACAAGCGCGATTCCAAAAATAATGACGAAACCGGCAAGGGCAAATACAGGAATAAGTTGAGACATCATGATGCTCCATCGAATTCAGTTGGCTGTGAATGACTTATTTATACAAGCGCGTTTAAAGAATTCCAAGAACTAACACTCATTTCATGAAAACCTTCTACCTTTCTTTTTCTCGTGGAAAAGTTTTTTCTCAAGAAGATCGTTAGATCTTACGGAGCCAATGAGTTATAGTGCCGATGGTTTTAGCAAGGTTACAAAAAAACTTGTGGCCTGGCGCAGCAAGATTTTGTTTTTATTTACTTTTAGGTGACTCAACTCGTGGACATTGAAACTTTACCCTTTCAGAGCTTTCAAAGTTTGGAGCGAGCCCTCCGAACAAATGCCCCTTATATTCGAGTCACTGGAACTCACTCTTCCGTTTACTTGGCAGCACTGGCCTGTCATTCATGTTTACAAAACTCTCATCGACCTATTTTATTTGTTTTTGCTCATGCGGCCGCAGAACAGTCCTTTCAAGAAGCTCTTGCTTTTTTTGACCCCACCCTCACAACTCATAGTTTGCCGGCCTTTGATGTCAGCCCCTATTCGCACCTTTACCCAAATCGAAATAAAATTGGCGAACGACTTTTTTGGCTTTACCGTGCACAGAGTGCTCGGCCGGGTGAAATATTTACGGCCTCTGTTGAAGCTCTCTGTCAAAATACAATTCCTCAGGAGCTTTTTTTAGATCTCAGTTTTTCACTCAAAGTTGGCGATGACCTTCCCCATAATTTTTCTCAACAACTTGAAACTTTAGGCTATATGCCCAGCCCGACAGTCGAGAGTTATGGTCAGTATGCCATTCGAGGTGGGATCGTTGATATTTTTCCAACATCGTCAACGACAGGTGTTCGCCTTGAGCTCTTTGGCGATACTATCGACTCCATGAGAACTTTTGACCCTGAGTCACAAAGAAGCTCATCAACCCTTTCAATAGTTGATATTCCCCCTGCCCGAGAGGTGCTTTTTATTGAAGATCACTTTGCTGAGTTTATCCAACGCCTCACAAAAAATTGGAAAGACCGCCCCGTTCAAGATCGGGATAAACAAGAAATCATTCATCAACTTCAGCGACGACACTACTTCCATGGACTTGAATTTTTGCTTCCTTTTGCCTACGAACATCTTCAGCAACCACTTCATTTTTTTATGTCCTCCTTGCAGGTCTTTTTTTTAGATCCTACCGAAATTAAAAGAAGTTTTGATGATACATTTTCTCATTTTAAGTCTGAGGCGGATGAATCACAAGATCTTGTGATTCA
>JAGRAB010000106.1 GCA_020435085.1 Bdellovibrionales bacterium
AGGAGGGATAAGTTTATCAAAGCTATTCCTCACCGCTTGCGGAAATCAGTACATCAGAAAATGCAGGCAATGGCTCACCCTAGCCACAACATTTTTTATATTTTTTCCCACTCCCACAAGAACAAGGGTCATTGCGCCCAATCTTAGGCTGCTCTCTTTGAAAGGTCGCAACACTTAAATTTTTGCCATCAATAAAATACCATTTATCTTTTATTTTTTTAAAGAAACTCAATTCATGATGTTTTTGAGGCTCTCCATCCATTTCATAAGAGGCAATAAACTCAACAGTTCCCTCCGAATCATTTTCTGTTCCAGCTTCTGTCTTTATAATTTCAAGACCCTTCCACTTGGCTCGCTCAGACCATGCTTGATTTCCTTCCATGTCTAAATCATTTCTTGTTGAAGGATCATGAGTGGATTGAATATGCTCCATCGCATTTTGAACAAATGCACTGTATCTTGAGCGCATCAGCTCTTCGGCCGTCTTTGCAAGACGTTTTTTTAAAATAATAGGTTCACAACATTCATGATAGAGTTTCTGACTTCCACAAGGACAAATACCAACAATATTTTCCATATCTCTCCCCCCAATTACTCTCTGCAAAATAAGAAAGACCTCATAGACCTAGACCTTAGTAGTATTGTTTATCAGGATTCTGTTTAATTTGAAACACATTTAAAAAACTTTGATAGGATTTCAATCAGCAATAAAGACCCCGACCAAGGATGGAAATGGGTATAAAACTGCGGCAACTTTTATTTTTGCTCTGTTTTTTTGCAGCACTCTCTGCAAAGGCTCAAACCCATCATTATTCTTATTACGGAAAAGATTTCTACGAAGCCTGGCAAAATCATAAAAGTGAAGAAACCCTTAAACAACTTCTGCATAATGTCTTACAAAATTGGCATTTACCCTCAAATTCTGGATTCGACTCCATACTAGAAAACTGTTCTCAACCAGAATGTTATCATCACACCTGGCAAAGTTATGCCGATGCAAGGAAAACGTTATTTGGTGAAATCCATCTTGTTCAATCAAAGTCCGATGGCTATGGAGTTCAAGATGTTTATTGCAATCGAGTCCGTTTTGAATCTGAGTTCAAAACCAATCCTCCTCGACCTGGAAAAATTCCAAACCCTCAAGTTGTCAATGCCGAGCACACTTGGCCACAGAGTAAATTTAGTTCGAAATACTCTAAAGACTTACAAAAATCTGATTTACATAGCCTTTACTCTGTTTATTCGAGAGCCAATTCTTCAAGAAGTAACGACCCCTTTGGGGAAGTGGCTACCATCACTAGCCAGGTATGCCCTGAATCAAAAAAAGGACTGAGTCCCAATGGTTCCGTTGTCTTTGAACCTCCTAATAATCATAAAGGCAATGTTGCCAGAGCCTTATTTTATTTTTCTATTCGCTATGAAATTTCTATTGATGAAAATCAAGAGCATTTTTTAAGAAGTTGGCATCAACTCGACCCCGTTGATACTGAAGAAATTCAAAGAAACGAAACCGTTTTTCTTGAGCAAAAAAATAGAAACCCGTTTATCGACCATCCAGAGCTAGTGGATTCCATCCAAGATTTTTGACCTCTCATTTTAATAAGAGGTTCTTCTCGACACATCTTTAAATTCATCTTATTGTAATCTTATGAGTCGTTTTGCAACAGTTTTATCCGGAGGCGGAGCACGAGGAGCTTATCAAGCAGGTGTTGTTCGAGCTCTTTATGAAATCTCTGCAGAACTCCAAAACTTTTCTTTATTTCAAACTTTGTGTGGTGTGAGTGCTGGGGCCATCAACGCAGCAAGTCTTGCCTCAAAAGCAGAAGATTTAGATTTAGCAACCTCTCAACTTTGTGACACTTGGAAAAACCTCAAAGCCGATGAAGTCTTTCGAACAGATTATACCTCTGTCACTCGAAATGCGATGAAGCTTGTCAGAAACCTGGGCTTTGGGCCTATTGCAAAAAAAAGTGTCAATCAGTCTTTGGGACTTTTAAATACTCAACCCCTTTCTCATCTCATTACTTCAAATATTGAATTTGATAAAATCCAACCCAATATTGATGCCGGCCGCATTCACGCCCTCACAGTAACGGCAACGGATTATTCCACTTCTTTAAGTGTCACTTTTGTACAGACTCATCAAGATTATAAAGATTGGTATAGCGATAACCGCCTGAGCCAATCGGCAAAATTAAAAACAGATCATATTATGGCCTCCAGCGCGATTCCTATTTTTTTTCCTCCTGTTCAAGTAGAGGGTAGATACTATGGTGATGGCTCTTTAAGAAATACAGCTCCACTAAGTCCTGCTATTCACTTGGGAGCTGATAAAATTTTAGTCGTTGGCGTCAGAAACTGGGGACAAGTGACTTTAGAGTCAAAAGCAAAATTAAACCCGAGTATGGGACGCGTTCTCTCTGTTCTCATCAACGCCATTTTTCTTGACTCTATTGAAAGTGATCTCGAACGATTAGAGCTCATCAATCAAGGGCTTGATAAATTAAAGGCTGCAGGGATTCCTTCAGACCTCAAACCCATTCGAACTCTCTATATTCATCCGTCAGAAGATCTTGCAACTTTAGCGGCTCAACAGCGAGAAGCTCTCCCTCTCATTATTCGTTACCTCTTTGATGGTCTAGGAAGCACAGAAGAGTCGGCAGAGTTATTAAGCTATCTTTTGTTTGAGCCTTACTACTGTTCTCAACTTGTCCAACTTGGACTCGAAGACACATACCAACAAAAGGCTCGAATCATAGAATTTTTAAATAGTTCTAGTTAGTATCCCAACAGAACTAAGCTATCATATACCAGAGCGTGGGCCTGTTGAAAAAGTCCAAAATTGAGGCGTTCAAGCAAAAAATGATCCCGCAGGCGTACTTTT
>JAGRAB010000011.1 GCA_020435085.1 Bdellovibrionales bacterium
TTCTTAAAATGCACTCTTTTAAAAAAGTGGTTACTTAAAAGAAGTTTTTGGTCCATAAGTCTCTCCTTGTACCTGAGTTTTATTTATAACACTAAAAAAAGATGGCGTAACTACTTGAAAACACTAAATATTAATGAGGGGCCAATTTCTAAAAACCATAATTTTCTTGATTTTGGTACCATTTTATGGTTCCATTAAACATGGGGCTGAATTCGAAACATCAGAAGACTTTGCAGCAAATCTTTCAAGAGCCTGTGAAATCTGATGTTTTATGGAAAGATGTTGAAAAACTGATTTTAGCCTTGGGAGGGCAACAGTTTGAAGGGCGCGGCTCTCGAGTTCGTTTTCGTCTTGAAGAGCGATTGGCGGTGTTTCATCGCCCACATCCAAAGCCTCACACGGATAAAGGAGCTCTTAAATCTGTGCGCAAATTTTTAATCAATGCCCTTGGAGAAAAGAGACTTAAAATTATTTTGGAGAAGAAAAAATGAAATATAAGGGTTTTATTGGAAAAGTTGAATATGATGAGTCTGGAAAAGTCTTTCATGGAGAAGTTTTAGGAGTTGCTGATACGATTACCTTCCAAGGGCAAAGCGTAAAAGAACTTGAAAAGGCTTTTAAAGATTCTGTTGATGATTATTTAGAATTTTGTAAACAAGAAGGACTTGAACCACAAAAGTCTGTGTCCGGTGAAACCCGCTTAAGGATGGGTGAAGAACGACATATCAAAGTTGCTCTCATTTCAGAACAAGAAGGAAAAAGTATGAACGAGTGGCTTATTGAGGCCATTGATCAAAAAATAAAACAAAATGCAGGATGAATTAATGGCTAAAAAGATAAAAAAGAAAGTTCAGGCTAAAAAAACAATTCGAAAATCCAGTTCTAAAGTTGACCAATGGCTTAAACGAGAATCGGTGCACCAGAGAAAAGCTCTTGAAAATGCCTCACGACATTTTGATAAAAATGATGCCCTTACAGTACACCACCTAGAAGCAATTTATGGACAAGAAAGTAGCTTTGGTCTTCTGAGGCGAAAAAGAGGCATGAAGGGTGCTGCGGGAGACTTTCAACTTGAAAGGACTACTGCCACAAGAATGGGACTCTCCGCAAATAAAGAAAATGATCAACGATTTGATATCGATGATGCTTCTGCAGCATCAGCCAAGTATCTTAAAACTTTGGATGACATTTTTTCAAAAAAGAAAAAGTTAGGACAAGGGATTCAATCAATTCCCATAAAAAATAAATCTGAAAGAATTAAATTTGTTATTGCTGCCTTTAACGGCGGAGAAGGACGAATCGCTCTTGCTCAAAGGTTGGCTCAGAAGGATGGAAAAGCCCCAGATAGCTGGAGTGTCGTATCTGAATATTTAAGAAAGGCTGGTGCAAGTGCCGCAAAAGTTAATGAAATTAAAAACTATGTGGAGGACGTTACTAAAAATTCTGATGAATTCTCACACAAATCAAAAGCTGATAGTTCTGTAAAGAATAAAAAGCCAAAAAAAGAAAGTCTGTCACCAAAAGGGGGACATTGGATAACTAAAAGTGGACGACACATACTGATTGGTGACTAAATCTATGATCTTGATTCTGTATACTCTAATTCATTTGACGACTTCTGATGCCCTAGCAAAAATCGCAGAATCAGACACTTATAGCCAAGGCTGTCTTTTGCAAGTTGTAGATATTTCAGATAAACAACTGAAGTGTTTAAAGGATCAAAAAATATCAAAGTCGATTGAACAAAACATTATACAGTTTCGCAAAACAAAACAAACTTGCCCAGATTGTTTTATTCCAATCAGCCAATTTGAACTCTACAGTAAAAAATTTTATGAAAGCCCGTATCTTGTAATTGGAATGGAAAAAAGTGATATGGGTGGGTTTAATATCTTTATTATTTTTAAGAAGGACCTTTCGCTTCATCGTGCTTGGATCTATGAATTGGATGCGGGAGCATTTCAACTTCGATCTTTAGAGAAAAAACAACCCAATGACTCGGCACTGGCGAAGATTAAGATAGTGTCTCAACGTAATAAATTTTGGCAAAAGATCCCATAGAATATAACCTGAAGAAGATGATGATGATACTTCCGCATTATTTTCTTGGGTCAAAGGCATCTCTCACGCCTTCACCAATAAGGTTTAAAACGGTGAGAGTCAGTACCATGGCGATTCCTGGATACACAGCCAACCACCATGCAATCGTAAAATAGTTATTGGCTTGTTGAAACAGTTCTCCCCAGCTTGGTGTTGGAGGCGGAAGCCCCAAACCCAAATAATCGAGTGCTGCTAATGAGTAAATCGATGCAGCAATTGTAAATGGAGAAAATGTCACTATGGGCCCGAGGGCATTGGGCAAAATATGTTTAAAAATAATTCGCCACCAACTCACCCCTTGTGCACGAGCGGCCTCAACAAATTCACGACGCCTTAATTTTAAAAATTCTGCGCGCAGATAAATAGAAATCATCATCCAGCCAAAAAACACACTAAAAACAACGAGCAATGGGAGTGAGGCTCCAAAAATAGAAACCAATGTAATAATCACAAGCAGTGACGGCATGGACTCAAAGATTTCAACAAGTCTTTGCCCCACCATATCCACCCATCCGCCAGCAAAGCCCATAATAGACCCAAGAATGACTCCCGCAAGATAAGAGAAAAACCAAACCAAAATGCTAAACCCAATACTGTAGCGAAACCCATAAATGAGTCGAGCTGCCACATCTCTTCCTCGATCATCAGTTCCTAAAAAATTATCTGTAGACGGTGGTGCTGGATACGTATCTACTTTTATATTCGACTCAAAGGGATCCCATTCAATGGGAGGCCAAAGAGCCCAGTCCCCGTTTTTCATTTCTAAAGTGCGATAATTTGTGATGGCTTCACCTTGAATACCAAATTGAGAAGGGTGATAATATTTTAATGCCGGAGTAAAATAAGAGCCATGGTGCTTTAAAAGAATTGGTTTATTATTGGCCCAAAACTCTGCCGTTACCGAAAGAAGAAGCAAGAACATAAAAATCCATAGAGAAACTACGGATCGCTTTAAACTCTTAAAGCGACGGTATCGCTTGAGTGTAAGATCATTTTTTATCCAACCTTCAATCATTTCTTCTCACTAATATTTTCTATGTAAAATCAATTCTTGGATCGATCACAAGATACAAAAGATCACTGATAAGACGACCCACTAATGCCAAAACGGCTTGAAAAAAAATGAGTCCCATAAGCACATTATAATCGCGATCCAATGCCGCTTTGTAGCCCAAAAGCCCCATTCCATCTAAATTAAAAATTTGCTCAATAATAATAGAGCCCGCAAAAAATACCATAAGAAAACTACTCAAACCTGTAACAATGGGAATCAAAGCATTGCGAAGAGCATGTTTATATATGACATACTTTTCTTCTAAACCTTTGGCGCGGGCAGTTCGCACATAGTCTAATTTGACTTCATCTAAAAGTGAGTTCTTCATGAGAAAAGTGAGAACGGTAAAGCTCCCCACCATGTAACAGATCAGTGGCAAAATAAAATGGTGAATGCGATCTAAAATTTGGCCCCAAAAAGTAAGGTCTGCATAGTTATCAGAAACCAAATCTGAAAGAGGAAAAAGATCTAAGTAAGCTCCACCTGCCAAAAACATACGAAGGACAATTCCTAAAATTAATGGTGGAATCGAATAAAGTACCATCAAAATAAAACTTGAGCTCACATCCAGGCGTGACCCATCTTTCACCGCTTTTAAAACCCCCAATGGAATACAAATGAGGTAGGTAAGTATTAAAGAAATCACTCCAAATTGAAGAGACACTGGAAACCGCGCTGCAATCACTGAGGTCAC
>JAGRAB010000107.1 GCA_020435085.1 Bdellovibrionales bacterium
AAAAAAAAAAAAAAAAAAAAAAATATTTTGTTGTACCGATGGGTTCTCACACAAATACAAAAAAAAACCTTGGGGAACACTGGATTCCACCTCTCTTTGAAAAATACATCTATATCAGTTACCCCGTTTCTACTTTAGAACAATTTAAAGAGATGATTCTATTTCATAAAGATTTTCTAAAAAGTAATGAACGCTATGGTTTAGTTGTTAATATTTCTCATACCCTCAATCGTTTTTTCACCAGAACTCAAATTTTTCATTTTTTAGACCAACAAGAACTCAACCAGCAAGTTGTGAGAACTGAGGTTCTCAGCGAAGGCGACAATATTCAACTTATTCAAAATTGTGAGTGGCTTTCTTTGATGAACTTGCATGTTGGTGTTCCACAAGTTTCTACCTATTTACAGCTGGCAATAAGCTTTAAAAAGCCCATCCTCTTACCCAAAAGTGTCAGAGCTTTTGAAAAATCACTCGCACCTTTTATGAGAAATACTTACTCTGAGGAGCAATGGCTCGCTGAAAAATTATTTTGTCATACTCCCACCTACAAAGATCATGACTCTTCGCCTTCTTTTTCACTGCAGGACTCTGACCTTATTGGCAACCAAATGAACCGTATTTACCAAAAAATAGATAAAGATGATTGAACTCACTAGTCACACGATGAATTTTCAACAACCCCTAAATAAAAATTTGACAAAAATGACTCCTCTTCTTAGTTATCCCTGACTCAAAGGGGGAAGCAAATGAAGTTCTGCTATTACATATTATTGGGTTTATTTTTTTGGGGATTTCATTCTTCTCAAGGGCTGGCTCAAAGTAATAGCTACTCCCCTCTCGTTTTTGGTGGAAAGGTTTTTTCTGAGCCCGCTCAAAAAGCAGCAACCGTTTATTTATCCATAGATTATGGCACTTCATCATGTTCGGGCTCATACATTGGAAGCTCCTATGTTGTCACAGCCGCCCACTGTTCAGTCAATGCTCATCCCACCATTTCCCAAGTGTACTTTATCTACATGAATGGAGATGAAATTGTTTGTGACGTAAAAGAAATTATCTCTCATCCAGATTATGATGAAGAGACAGTCATTAATGATGTCGCTGTTTGGAAAGTTCAATGCACAGACCCTCGAGTTCAAGAGATTCAACCCTATCTTCTTGATGAAAACTCTACCAGCCCTCATGATCTCTATTCCTTAGGTTACGGCAGAACGAGTCTCACTGAATATGATCATCCTTACCCCCAGTTAAAAGTTTTAGAGGAAGAGACACTTGATTTGTCTGATGTTATTAATAATGACAAATATTTAAATGATGATAAATACATACAAGCCTACAAACATGTTCTTTCTCTTGTTGAAAGTGGAAAAATCACCTGCTTTAAATCCAACTATAACCTATTGCATGGTTTATACTTTGGTGATTCTGGTGGACCCACTGCGTATTTAAATTCGGATCAAAACTATGTCCTTTATGGTGTGAACTCATTTATCTCTCGTTTTTATATTGATTACAAAACAGCATCAGATGAAGGAATGTCGTGCGTAGCAAACGTCTCTTATTATGCTGATTGGATCAAACAGGTCACCGGTCGTTAAAAAGTGCCTCTCCTCCACCTTGCACGTGGAAGGAGGGCGGTATGAAAAACACCAAGTGTTCTTCTTATCGTCGAAATATGGAGAAGCTTAAGCTCATCCTGGTTTTGGATTTATTTCTTCTGAAGTTTCTCCTCATTTTCGCAAAGCTTTTGATCATTTTACCGGGCTAAAGTCAGTTGGTCTGTGGTCTCAAAACTCGTGGAGGCGGCCCTTTTGCTCGGAGACCTGTTTGAGTCACTGTATGACCTTTTATGATGACGACAGAGCAAACTCTTTTGATCGATTAACTCGTACGCAGTCTTTTTTCGAGCCAAGAAAAACCAATATTCACAACAACGGCTAAGGCCGCAGCCGGAATTGCCCCTTGTTGCATGACGGCCAAATCATTCAATGTCAATCCTTGAACAATAAGCTCTCCTAACCCCCCAGACCCAATAAAAGCCGCAATCGTCGCCGTGCCGACATTAATCACTGAAGCCACACGAATGCCTGCAATAATAATGGGTGCTGCAATCGGTAGTTGAACACTGGTGAGAATTTCATTTCTATATAAGCCAATCCCCTGTGCCGCATGAATTAATTGTGGACTCACACTTTGAAGACCCGTGTAGGTGTTTTGAAGGATTGGCAAAAGAGAATATAAGAATAAAGCCATAAGTGCTGCTTTTACAGAAACACCAAACCAAGGAATCATATAAACAAGAAGAGCCAGTGATGGAATCGTCTGCAATAAACTCACTAAATATAAAATGGGATCGGCCAAACGATTATAGCGAAAAAGTAATATTCCTAATGGGACCCCAACGAGACAGGCGGCAAAAGTCGAAAGAAATACTAAATACATGTGTTCAAGAGTGAGTTTCCAAATTTTTAATGCCACTTGCTTCCAACGGCTGGAGCTTGCTATTTTTGCATCACTTTGAATAAACCCCTCATCGATTAAAAATCGCCTTGCTACTTCTGTATAGGGCTTTCCATCTACATCCACTTCAGCATTTAATTGAATCATTTTTTCTTCATCAATTTTATGAGAAAGTTTAGCAATCAAAGCTTTTACCTCTTCAGGTAGTTTTGACTGTGTGAAGTAAGCTGCTTCATATTGAGGAAAAAACTTTTTGTTATCCTCAAGAACTTTCATATCATACTTAACCACTTTTCCATCCGTAGAATAAATTGATATCACATCCAATTTTTTTCTCGCAAGGCCTTCGTAAGCCAACGTTTGATCTAGTGTCTTTACATCGTTAAATTTAATACCATATGTTTTTGCTAAATTCGTCCAACCATCTTCGCGATTATAAAACTCAAAATGAAAACCAGCTCGCAAATCTGACTGCCCCACAAGATCTGAAATCGTTTCGAGAGACCTTTCTTTGGCAATAGAAGATCTCACCGCAATACCATATGTATTGGAAAACCCAAGTGGCTCAAAAAGTAAAAATCCCATTTTCTCAATAGCCTTTTTAACTTCAGAGTACTGTTTCAACTCTGGTTTTTTTAAAATGACCTCAGCAATGGTTCCTGTATATTCTGGATAAATATCGACTTCACCGGCTTTCAAAGCTTCATAGACAATTAAAGTCCCACCGAGTCCCATTTTTCTTTTTACCTCGTAGCCTTGAGATTCTAAAAGCTGTGACACCATTTCTGCCAAAACATAAGACTCACTAAAGATCTTACTCCCAACAACCAATGGCTTTGCCAATCCCATACTCGAAAAGAAAAAGACAAAACCAAAAAAGAAAGAGCTACTAAGAAAGTGCATTGAGTGCCTCCTTCCCAAAAGCTCCAATCACTTTATTGTCTTTATCAACAACGGGAAAGTAGTTCTCCTCATTTGAAACCAAAACTTTTAAAGCATCGAGTAAACTTTTTTCCCCACGAAGGGCTTTTTGTTTTTTCAAAGTACCATCTTGATGAGTTTCAAAAAATAATCCTGAAGATTGACCTTTAAACTCTACAAACTGATCCATCGACGAGAACAGGCGTGTTTCTTCTGATTCTAAGTTATAAGCCATGAAGCCTGTTGCATTATTACAAAATGTCCAAACATTTGAAAACATGACTGTAAAAAGAGGAATTTCCTCTAAAATATGCCCTGGTGAATTTGTCTTTAAAAACCCCGCCACATACTCTGTTTTTGGGTTCATGAGAAGATGATTGGGGCGGCCTCTTTGCGCCAAATGACCTTTTTCAAACATCAATATTTCAGAACTCATCTTAAAAGCTTCCGCCAAATCATGAGTAACAAGCACCACAGTCAAATTTAATTTTTTTTGTAGATCAATAAAGACATCTTGAATTTCGTTGCGAGTGATAGGATCAAGAGCTCCAAAAGGCTCATCCATTAATAAAATTTTAGGGTTCATAAAAATAGCTCGACCAATTCCAACCCTTTGTTGCTGTCCCCCACTCAACTGACGTGGCTTTTTCTTTAAATATTCACTGGCATCAAGTCCTAAAAGGGCCATCACCTCGTGAGCACGGTGAAGAATTTTTTCCTCACTCCACTTTGATCGACTTGCGATAACAGATAAATTCTCCAGAATCGTCATATGTGGAAAAAGAGTATATCCTTGTAAGCAATATCCCATTTGACGTCTTTGAGTGACGGCTTGAGAATAATCAAAACTTGAGTCATTGAGTAAAACTTCGCCTTCAGTTGGTTTTTCTAGCCCATTCATGAGACGTAGTGCTGTTGTTTTTCCACAACCACTTTCTCCAATGAGACTATAGATTCTTCCCGTATTGAGGGCAAAATTCAGATTTTTCAGGACCTTTAGAGAGCCGAAGCATTTACTGACGTTTCTAAATTCCAATGCGACGGAGGGGGTTTCAGGCAAAACACACTCTTTCGTTTGGGGTTCATCTTGTGGGCGAACAGGGTTTCTTGTATAGTCTTGAGTAAGGAATTGCAAATGTCGAAGAAAGATTTACCACATCCATTAAATATTTGCTTAGTCACAGTAAAATTTCCAATTTTAGGCCGTGCTTCTGATCACGGATTTTTATGGCCCATTGCTCGAGGACTTGCAAAACAAGGGCACAATGTAACCGTTATTGCATGGAAAAATCCTCAAAATAAACCTGAAATCGAACAAGATGGTGTTAAAGCTTTTTTTCTTGGAGAAAACCCACGAGCTCAACTATTTCAGTTTTCTCAGCTTGTTGATAAAAAATTTAATGAGCTACACACCCAAAACCCTTTTCATATTGTTCATAGCGTTGATAATTCTGGAATTGAAATTGGACTCAAAAAGAAATTTTATAAAATTGCGATGACTTATGATGTAGAAGCAACTCATATGTCAGAAATTTTCCAACTTCTTGGTTACTCACAAGAAAATTTAAATAGTCTGATACGCACGGGCTTTCTTGTAAGCTTGAAGTTTTTAAAAACCTATTTTGGCCATGATCGAAAATTATTAAAAACAGCAGACTCTATTATTGTAACAAGTCCGCAACAGCGTATTTTACTGGAACGTTATTATTTGTATCCAGATCTTAAAATTCATTCTGTTCCCTATGGGATTGAAATTAGCGACCTCTCACCAAGAGAACGATCCGAAGAATTGCGAAAAAGTTTAAATATCCCTGCCAATGCTAATGTTATCGTGACAGTAACAGATATGTCTGAACTTGGTGAAGTGGTTCACTTATTGCGCGCTTTTGAAAAACTCGCCATAAAAAAACCAGCAAGTCGGTTAATCCTGGTTGGCGATGGGCCTTTAAAAAAAGAGATCGAATATGAAATGCTTTGCCTTGCTTTAGGCAATAAAGTGATTTTTACGGGCCAAGTTTCTAGCACAAAGCTTCCTGATTACATTGCTCTCGCAGATATTTTTGTCAATTTAAGTTCACGAACAAGCGGTTTTGAACCTTCTATTTTAGAAGCCATGGCTCAAAAGAAATTAATTATTGGTTCTGAAGTTAGTCCCATTGCAACAATTGTCGAAGATGGCAAAGATGGTTTTCTTATTCGTCCTGCCGATAGCACAACACTCTCACAATTATTTGTCGGTGTTTTTGATGGAAAAATATCTGTTACTGAAATCGGTGAAGCGGCTCGAAACAAGGTGATGAATTTATTTGATACTCAAAAAATGGTACGAATGACTCTTGATGCTTATTATCAAGCTCTTATTAATACTCGACACTATAAAAGAAAAAGCCTTGCAAAGCTCCCAAACTTAACAACACAACCCACCACCTAAGAATACCAATTCCAAAAAATAATTGTCTTAATTCACAAGTAAACAACGAGTACGAAGATTTTGTATTT
>JAGRAB010000108.1 GCA_020435085.1 Bdellovibrionales bacterium
GTGGTTTTTGAAGGTGCCTCATATATGCCAAAGGCTTAAAAACCTTACGGAACCCCACTTTTTCTAATTTACTTCCCCTCACATATATCCTATATAGGACAGCAAAATTACGCGGCTGCATGAATCAAATCCAAATTTCTCATAATTTTGGGCCAACAAAGACCTAATTGGATGAATTAAAGGACGTCTGATCGATGGAACTTTTTAAAACACTTGGACTAGATGGAAGTATTCTTATTCAATTTGGAATATTTTTCGTTATTTACATAATCATATCTCAGGTTTTATTTAAACCCTATTTAAGAGCCTTTGATAAACGAAGAGAACAAACCGTTGGTAAAACAGATACAGCGGAAAGATTTGTGGCAGAAACAAAAGAATTGGAAAATGAGTACGAAACAAAAGCGCGTGAGATTAGCCGTAAATTTAAAGTGCTGTATGATGAAAGTCGCACCCAAGCCCTTAAAGAACACGACCGCCTTGTTGCCGAAGCGCGAGCAAAAGCCAAAGAGCTAACAGAAAAAGCACAGCAACAAATTTCTGAAGAAATGGCGGCAGCTCAAGCCGAAATTAAGAAGCAAGTTCCAGAAATAGCAAAGTCAATTTCACAGCAACTATTGAGTGGGAGTACAATATGAGAATCCCAAAAGCATTGACTCTTGTGGTAATAGTCATGTTCCACTCATTTGCTTTAGCCTCCTCTGGCGGAGAACATGGTGAGGCTCATGGAATTCCCTGGGCACTTATTGGCCAACAAGTTTTTAATCTACTCATTGTTATTGGTGGACTTTCATTTTTACTAAGAAAAAAAGTGACTCAGCACTTTGCAGAGAGAAAAGTTCAATATAGTCAGTTGATACAAAAAGCGGAAGAAGCAAAGGTTGCTGCGGAGAAGAGTAAGCGTGAAATTACAGAGCGTCTTCAACAGCTTGAATCAACAGCAGACAGCAGTCTTCAGAATGCGAAAAGTGAGGCAGAAGAGTTAAAGAGAAAAATTGTTGAAGAGGCGAAGACCCTATCGCAACGGCTCGAAGACGATGCTAAACGAACAGCCGAATATGAAATTCAAAGAGCAAAGATTCAATTGAGAAAAGACTTGTTGGAGCAAAGCCTTATTGTTGCTCGGGAAAATCTTGAAAAACAAGTGGGTACGGCAGAGCAAAATAGACTAAATAGTGAGTTTGTTCAAAAAGTACAGGTGGTGCAATAATGAGGTTCTCAGAAGTCGCAAATCGCTATGCAAAAGCATTATACTTACTGGCAAAACAAAATAAAACAGAAGAACAAACATACCAACAACTACAGTTTTTAGCAGATGCCATCGAAAAAGATGCAGAGATAATGACGTTTTTGACGTCGCCGCTTGTTGCGAGCGAAAAGAAAGAAAAGATTTTTACAGAAGGCCTCAATGGGAAGTTCGCGCCAGAAACTAAAAACTTTTTGTTATTACTTGCGAGAAAAAATCGAATTCAGTTCATTCCTGAAATTGTCATTGCATACCAATCACTTGTTGATACTGCGAGTGGTGTGACAAGAGGGCTTGTTCGCTCTGCGACCCCATTGACAGATGATGAAAAGAAGCGCGTTGAAGATACCGTCAGTAAATATACAAATAAAAAAGTAATACTTTCGTATCAAGAAGATAAGTCTCTCATTGGAGGGCTTGTTGCTGAAGTTGGTAGTTATACATTTGATGATAGTTTAACGTCTCATTTAATACGTCTTAATGAAGAACTTAACAGG
>JAGRAB010000109.1 GCA_020435085.1 Bdellovibrionales bacterium
GAAAGCCGTCCGATGAACAGAAAATTGCAATCAATCAAGATATTTAGAGGGCGGAGGAGTAAAAACTTTTGCAATTAAAGGCACCAGTTTCTATTTTTTTTCTTTATGAACTAAAAAACCAGGAACAGGTAGGCGTAATTTAGGGTAAAGCTTGAGTTTAAAAAGCCAAGACGCTTCTAAATATTTTGAAAACTCTGGTGGTAAATGAGCCAAGCTATAATTTTTAATTTCTTCAGCTCGCTCTAAAAATTGAGTCACTTCAGGTGGTAAGTGCGACAATCCGTAGTTTTTAATTTTTTCGGCTCGATCAAAAAGACTTTGGATTTCAGGTGGTAAAACTGTTTCGCTCGACTTTTGGAAGTTAAGTTTTTGATCGGTTTCTTGAGAAGTGATAATATCTTCAGCTGATTGCCAGGGTCTCACCTTTTTAATGTTGGGATTTGTTTTTTTAATATTCTTTTTTTGGCTTTTATCACTCTTTGTATTTATTTGAATGGGTTTAATTTTCTTTTCTTTTGAGTCAATATTTTTAATTTCAGTGACAGCAGTCTTTTTGGGCTTGGAGTTCTTTGATTTTTTATTTAATTCATTGAGAGAAAGAGCCATTATAAAATACCGTCCTTTCTATCATTTTGAGAAAGTTCAATTTGTGCAGAAAGGTGATCGTTACCATGGGGGTGAAAACGTTGCCAAATATATTGAATCACCTCATTGATTTCTTTTGCGGCCTCACTTCCTGGCTGATATTCAGGGATTGAGAGATTCATAGCGGTGGCTTCTTCGCCAATAATGCTGTCACGAATAGCAAAAGGAACACAATTAGAAATTTCATTCACGTACCAATCTCGAATTTCTTTTGAAAGTTTTCTGGATTGGGTCAAGCGAGTGGGAATATATAGATGTTCAAAACTCAAGTCCATTTCATCTTTAAATTCATTAATAAAACTACGAAACATTTGAAAGTTTCGATAATTATTAATTTTGCATTCAAGAGGAGAAATCAATAAGTCAGAAGCTGCAAGGGCATTTGTAATTAATTGATTCCAATTCGGAGAGCAATCAATGATAAAAAGATCATATTGGCTTTTTAGTGGAACAATGACTTTTTCTTTGAGCCAAAGTTCGCGTTTAGCTCGATGGAGAAGGGACTGCTCAATGGCAACAAGCTCAGGAGTTTCTGGGATGATATCCAGTGTTGGTAAATCTGTTTTTAAAATAACGTCATTAATTTCACAGCGATCATAGAAAAAGTCAGAAAGCCCCTTCATTTTATCAATTTCCGACATTGCAGAAGTAAGATTATCCTCGTTAGCACCAAAATCAATTCCCATTGCTGAGGTGATATCGCATTGCATATCAAGGCCGATGACTAAGGTTTTCATGTTATGAAGGGCGGCCATACGAGCCATATTGAGTGTGAGAGTTGTTTTTAAAACCCCACCTTTTGTGACAAAAATAGAAATCACTTTTGGATCATCAGGTTTTTTAATATAGCCAATAAATTCTCCCAATTGGGGAATCTCAGAAGCGGCATATCCAACTCCTCTTGCTTCGCCTTCAGAGTCTTTGTGGAATTCAATGAGGTGATGAGCTTTTACAACATTTTCAATTTCAGGTTTTTGTAATATTTCAGACTCAGCAGTTTGGAAAATTTTTGAGAGTTTATTGGTAGAATAAAACATAGTGTGAAATCCTCCGCAGATGAGTAGAGTCAGGTGTATTTCATTTTTATCATGCCGGAATAATAAAACGTCAACACACCTTTATCGAGAAGTTCATCAGCTTCTGGCTTTTTGGTCAATCATGAAGGAGTTGTGTCACAATCTTTTCTAAATCTTTAAAATCCAGTGGGCCTTCATATGATTGAACGAGGTTTCCAGCAGCGTCAAAAAAAAGTGATGTAGGAATCACTCCGTGCCAACCAGGAGAGAGCTGAGAGATCATTTTGACTCCATCTTCATCTCCCGAAGGTCGCCCAGTTGGGAAGTCCACATGCAAAGATTTTAAATAGTTTTCAAGGTGAGGGATATTTTTACTCTCATCCACTGAGACAAAATAGACGTAAAGGCCCTTGTCTTGATACTTTTGACGAAGCTTTAAAAGGGTGGGAAATTCTTCTTTACAGGGCTCGCACCAAGTGGCCCAAAAATTAACCAGAGTGAGTTTTTGATGATGGGCATGAAATTGTGCTTTTAAGTTTTCAATGGTGACGGGTTCAATAAGAGAGGAGCTGCTGACCCGCTTCGTTAAGACTTTAGCCTTGGGGCCAAAGATGCGAGCTCCTAAACTCATTGCAATAAGGGCAAAAAAAATGGTGA
>JAGRAB010000110.1 GCA_020435085.1 Bdellovibrionales bacterium
ATGCTTTTTGTTTTCGTTGATGGTTGGTCGCTCTTAGTAGGAAGTTTAGTTAAAAGTTTTGGATAAGGAGAGGAAATGAGTGAAGAGCTTATTTTAAAACTAGCGCAAGATACGCTCAGGGTAACGGCTATGCTTGCGGGACCTATGTTGATTGGAGCTCTTGTTGTTGGTTTGATTATTTCAGTTTTACAAGCGGTCACTCAGATTAACGAAGCCACACTCACTTTTATTCCTAAAATGGTGATTGTAGCCGTTGTTTTTATTATTGCAGCTCCTTGGATGATGGACGTTATTGGCGTCTTTACGACAGATTTATATCAAGGGATTGCTGAAATGGTGAGGAATTGATGCTTTCATATTTTAATTTTAATGAATATGAAGTGTTGGCATTTTTCTTAGTCCTTATTCGACTATCGGCTTTTATTGTGTCTTGGCCTGTGTTTGACGCGCCATCAATACCAATGCCTGTAAAAATATTGTTTTCGTTGGTCTTGAGTTTTTTGATTTTCCCTCTTGTTGGGCACGATAAGCTTGAGAATAGCTTATTAGAAAATCAAATTATTTTATTAGCTATTCGAGAGGCCTTTATTGGTCTGGCTTTTGGTTATTTAGCAAAAATGTTTTTTTTCGCTATTCGTATTGCGGGAGAAATTATTAGTGTTTCTATTGGCCTTTCGAGTTCTCAACTATTTAACCCCGCTTTTGGTTCACAAGTTTCTTCAATAGAGCAGTTAAAACTTATTGTTGGAAGTTTATTTTTTCTTTCTATTAATGGGCATCATCTTTTACTTATGGGATTGGTTGATACATTCAGAATTTTGCCCCTTGAACTACGAATGATTCATTTTGACCAATTTGTTGCTGTTGGAACATTTGTTCAAGAGATTACCGTTGTTGGCTTAAAAATTGCCTCACCAGTTCTTATTTCTATTTTCTTTATGAATATGACAATGGCCATTGTTGGAAGAACAGTTCCACAAATTAACGTATTAATCACCAGTTTGCCTGTGAATATTTTATTAGGATTTACAATTTTGTTTGTTTCAATGCCTCTTTTAGTTTGGCAAATGCATGACTTGCTTGATTTGACAACAAGCCGAGTTTTTTCATTGATGAGAACATTTTAGTTTATGGCGGAAAGTAATGAACAGGAAAAGACGGAAGAGCCCACGCAGCAGCGACGGGAAGACTTTAGGAAACGAGGTCAAGTGGCGCAAACAAAAGAGTTTGCATCTGCTCTTTTTTTATTTTCATTTCTTTTGCTTATGTGGTTTGCGGGGCGATTTTTTCTTAAACAAGCCGAAGATGTTTTTACAATGTCATTCACCGATTACCTTGTTCGGGCTGTGCGTGAGGGGGATTGGATAGTGGCAGCACACTTTGCAATTAGCAAAATATTTTTAATTACAGGTCCCATCTTTGGGTTCTTGTGGTTGATTTCATTTGCATCAGGAGCCCTTCAAGTGGGTTTCCTATATAACGAAGAAGCTCTCCAATTTAAGCCAGAAAGACTAGATCCCATGGAGGGTTTTAAAAGAATTTTTAGTTTAAGATCTGTTGTTGAGGGTATCAAAGCTGTTGCAAAAGTATTGGCTGTTGGTCTTATTGCTTATCTGATTTTAAAAGATGAAATTGCTGTGATCCCTCATTTAGTCACTTATTCTGTTGGTCAACTTATTACTTATGTCGGAAGTGTTGTTTTTAAGCTAATTGGGACTGTTGGCTTTTTTGTATTGGTCATTTCAGGTCTTGATTTTTTATATCAACGATATGATTTAGAACAAAAAATGATGATGTCTCGGCAAGAAGTTCGAGAAGAGTTGAAATCGCGAGAAGGTGATCCCTTAATTAAACAGAGAATTAAAAGGGTTCAACGTGAATTAGCAAATCGACGAATGATGGACGCAGTTCCTAAAGCGGATGTTATTGTTACCAACCCAACGCATATTTCTGTGGCTCTTAAATATGACGACACAATGATTGCTCCCACTATTGTGGCAATGGGTGCCGATCACTTGGCTTTTAAAATTCGAGAAGTTGCTAAAGAACATGGTATTCCACTTGTTGAAAATAAGCCTTTAGCAAGGACAATATATAAGACTTTAAAAATTGGACAAATGATCCCACGTGAGCTGTATACCGCTGTCGCTGAAGTCTTGTCGTATGTTTATAAATTACGCCGAAAATCTAAAGGACAAGTTTGATGGATCAAATTTTTCAATTTTTAAAACGATTTGAACGACTCACTAAAAATATCGATTTGATGGTTGCCATTGGTTTAATTGGTATTTTGACAGTGATGATGATTCCGTTACCGTCATTTTTACTAGATTTAGCACTTACGACATCTTTAACATTGGCTCTTTTAGTTCTCTTGGTCGCTATTTACACGGATAAATCATTAGATTTTAGTGTGTTCCCTAGCTTGCTTTTAATGACAACCTTATTTCGACTCTCTCTCAACGTGGCATCCACTCGTTTGATTTTAGCAGAAGGCCACAATGGAAAAGATGCTGTTGGTCAGGTGATTGCCGCATTTGGAAACTTTGTTGTCGGTGATAATTACGTCATTGGCTTGATTGTCTTTATTATTTTAGTAGTGATTAACTTTATTGTTATCACAAAAGGTTCTGGTCGAGTGGCCGAAGTAGCAGCACGTTTTACATTAGATGCGATGCCTGGAAAGCAAATGTCTATTGATGCAGATTTGAACTCAGGTCTTATTACAGAGCAACAGGCGCGAGAGCGTCGAAAAGAAATTGAAGCTGAAGCTGATTTTTATGGAGCAATGGATGGTGCCAGTAAGTTCGTTCGTGGAGATGCGATTGCGGGTATTATTATTACTTTAGTTAACATTGTCGGTGGTCTCTTGGTGGGTATCTTCCAGAGAAATCTTGGCGTTGCAGATGCGGCAGAAACCTACACAATGTTAACAATTGGTGATGGACTTGTCTCACAAATTCCGGCTCTGATTATTTCAACAGCTGCTGGTATGGTGGTTACTAGAAACTCCTCAAATAAAAATGTAGGTCATGAAATGGCTGGTCAACTTTTCTTAAAACCACGAGCTGTTGCTATTGTTGCGACGGTTTTAGGGGTTTTAGCGTTAGTTCCAGGGCTTCCAACAACACCTTTTTTATTTATGGGTGCCGTGATGGGTACGATTGCTTGGGTTATTAAGAAATATGGAGAAGAAAAAGTTATAACTGCTCGAAAGCAAGAAGAAGAAGAAGCTCGAAAGCCTCAAAAAGAAAATATCGAAAACTTACTGCCTTTGGATATGGTGGAACTGGAAGTTGGCTATGGCCTTATTAATATTGTTGAGTCAGATCAAACTGGCGATCTTCTCGAAAGAATTGTGAGTATTCGAAAACAGTTTGCCATTGATATGGGTATTATTGTTCCAAGTATTCATATTCGAGATAACCTTCAACTAGAACCAGGCGAGTACCGAGTGCTCATTAAAGGTAATAAAGTTGGAGGGGGCACTTTAAGACCAGACTGCTTTATGGCGATGGATCCAGGCAATGTCGTTGATCGAGTCGATGGAACTCCAACAAAAGAGCCGGCTTTTGGATTGGATGCCTTATGGATTTCAAAAGGTCTTAAAGAAGAAGCGGAGTTGGCAGGATACACAGTTGTTGATTTACCAACTGTGATGGCGACACATCTTACTGAAATTTTAAGATTACATGCATTTGAACTCTTCGGTCGTCAAGAAGCAGTCACTCTTATTGATAACTTCAAAAAGAGTTATCCGAAAGTTGTGGAAGAACTTATTCCTGATGTACTTCCGTTGGGCTCGGTAGTTAAAGTTCTTCAAAACTTACTCAAAGAACAAGTTTCTATTCGAGACTTATTAACTGTTTTTGAAACCTTAGCCGATGAAGGCTCAAAATCAAAAGATCCTGATATTCTCACTGAGTCTGTCCGACGAAATCTTTCTCGCAGCATTACAACAAAATACATTTCTGATGATGGCCATGTACCAGTGATGACTTTAGACCCTCATTTGGAGGAACTTATTGCGAATTCATTGATTCAAACAGAACAAGGGACTCAATTAGTGATGGACCCACAAACAGCGCAATACCTTATTGGTCAAATTGCCCGTACAATAGAGGCACACCCAGAAATTGCAGGACAACCGATTTTGATGACGTCACCAACAGCACGGCGGCATTTATATAAACTCGTCAGTCGATTTATACCTCAACTTGTTGTTTTATCACATAACGAACTCTCCGCAGACGCACATGTATCTTCGGTAGGAGTTGTGGAGATGGCCCATGCAGGTTAAAAAATTCGAAGCAAAGACAATGAAAGAGGCTTTGGAAATGGTGAAGGTCACCTTGGGGCCTGAGGCAATTATTCTCAGTGCTCGAGATAGTCGCGGTGGGTTTGGCCTTGCAGGAGCAAAGAGCGTTGAAGTGACGGCAGCTGTTTCTGAAGAGATGCTAAAAAAGAAAGCCTTAGCAGAACAAAAACTAAATCAACTCAGTAAAGAAAAATATATTCACGCGCCGGCGCGCCGTCAAAAAGCATTTATTGATAAGGTTGTTGAACAATATAAGCAGGAGCAAGATATCAAAATGCGAAAATTTACAGCAACACCATATATTGAAATTAGTGATGATGAACAGGGGAGTGTTTCAACGTCATCGATCTCTTCAGGGTATGAAAACCTTTCACCAGTTGTTGCACAGCCAACTCCTCTTTCGAATGATTTTGTGGAAAAGCGAATCCGAGGAGCTGCCGAGAGAGCACTTAATGGAGCCATGGATTTTTTTAAAGAGGAAGAAGCAACTCCGCAAGTAAGGGTAGCAAAATCTTCAGAAAATGCATTGGTAGCAGATGGTGATGAAATACGAGCTTTACGCAATGAGATTCTTCGTCTTAAAAGTTTAGTTAAAGGTTTTCAAAAAGTACCTCAGTCATTTGCGAGCCTTCATCCTGGTGCAGATGAAGGGATCCCTTTTGAGTTAAGTTTTATGTATGAGAAACTCATTCGTGTTGGAGTGGCTAAGGAATATGTGATTCCAGCTCTAAGAAATTTAGAAAGCGCGCTACCTCGAGAGCAATTAAAGAAAAAAGCTTATGTGAGTGCTTGGATTGCTAGGTATTTATTAGACAATACCCAAATTGCTGAAAATAGAACTCTCAATAAGTATCATGTTTTTGTGGGGCCTTCAGGGCATGGAAAAACATCATCACTTGT
>JAGRAB010000111.1 GCA_020435085.1 Bdellovibrionales bacterium
TATAAATATAACCAATATAAGGACTGATAATATGCTGATTATATTGATAAGAAAAACCAACTAAATTGGAATCAAAAATTCTTTGATAGCCCAATGTCAGCGAATTATAAAATAAAGGATCAATAAATTGTGACTGAATAAAACCACTAACGCCTCCAGGCTCACTAAGTCCAAAGCTCAAATTTGTGGAGCTATAGCGCAAATCTCTTAACGGAGAATAATCTCGCTTTGGTGGAGGATGTGTAAAATCGAGTGTTATTGTTTTGTCTGTTGGTTCAGTCAGTGCTTTTGATAAGTTGAGAGCATTTGTTTTGAGATCTTTATAATAAGAATAGTCATAAAGGGAGGGAGACTCCGCTCGAGCTTCTATTTGTGTTAGTTTATACTCATATCCACGATCAGTGATTTCACAGACAAAATAAAGATTTTCGGAGACCTGTCGGGCGTCCACAATAAGATCTGACAAAGAGAGGCGATAAATAGCACCATTAAAATATTCAAAGAGACTTGACCCAAGTTCTGTTGCTGCAATAAATGTGATTCCGCCTCTTTGATTTTCTTCAAGAGGTTTTCCGTAATAGCCACTATAAGACGTCAGAACTTCTTGGCCTTTGTTTAAAGTACGCATTTCGTTTTTTTGAGTAAAATAAATAGGCTCACCTGAGTTTGAAAGAATAACAGAAGAATGAGTTATGCCAAATTTCTTGCCATCTAAGTAAATATCATTGGAATAAAACTGAGATTTAGCATCAACAAAGACAAAGTGGCCCGCACGTTCATCTTGTATAATTTGTGATCGATATTCAGGATAAAACTTTAAGCCCTCTCCATATAATGAGTGCTCCATCCATCGAATACTGTGAAGAAGACTCGTTTCTGAAAGAGGAATATCATCCTTCCAAAACACTTTACCCATGGGAAGATCAATAGAATTTTGAGTCCATTTTTTTTCTTCTTTCTGAATTTGTGTGAGTTCAGGAGGCTTTTTTAATGTGGGTTGAGAGAGAAACCAAATATTTTTTTCGTCAGCATTCATTGGTGCATAATTGAGAGACCGAAAAAGAACGGGATCTTTGAGGGCAAACTGTCGATCCGTGAGTGGTTTATATTTCAGTAAGAACTCTCGAATTAATTGTGAGTAAGACTTGTTGTAATGTCCACGAAATGTATTGTTCAGAATAAGAGGGTTGATGAAGTGTTCCCCCTGGCTGAGAAAAAAACTGTTGGCCCCTTGTAGGGAGTATTGCTCTGCAAGAAAAGCCGAAAAATATCCACCAACTAAATATTTCTCAGTATAAAAAGGAAATTCAAGATGGTTGTTTAAGAGACGAGTGATATTGACCTTGTCGTGTTTCATTAATTGAAAAACAAGAGCACGTATCTCACCACTCCATAACCGGCCACCAAGGCCATGGGCCGATTCGTTAACAATAGCATTACCTTCGAGCAAAAATCCCGGAGCTAATTGATTTGGGTGAATAAAGATGGGTACAAATGGAGTAATAACAACGATGGGGTTTCCTAAAAACTGTTTAAAAAGAGAGGAGACTTTTCCTTTGGAGTCCAATTGATAGAGGTGGGCAATTTCATGAGTGAGTAAAATACTCAACCAATTTGGCGTTGCAAAGCTATCTATCAGAGGAAATCCAGAGGGGTAAAAGAAGGTCATCGTATTTGGGGTGACCGTTGCAAACCCATTCGCGGCTTGATTGTGTGGAGAGGCTAATATGAGAGAAGCACGTTCTTCGAGTTGCCACTGAAAAAGCTTTTGATAGAGTTCGTTAATGTGATTATTAATGATTGAGGTTTGTTCAATCAAGTTTCCATTTTCATCGGTAAAGATATAGTGAAAAGTAGGTGTCTCGAGAACATGATATTGTTCATCAGAAGGGACAACTTGAGCCTGTGCAAAAGGAAAAAGTAATGAGATAAAAAAAATCAGTGAGTTGAGCAATTACTGGATCCTGTCTAAATTTCCATTGAGGTCCACTTTTTCCACTCGAGCTAAATAAAGAGCTCCAGTGGCATCACCAGTGACGTTGACGACGGTTCGCCCCATATCAAGAAGTCGGTCAACTCCAAGGACGAGGGCAATGCCTTCGGGAGGAATGCCTAAAGAAGCCATTGCAGACATTAAAATAGGAATTGAACCTCCAGGAACTCCAGCAACACCAATAGAGGTGAGTAAAATAAGAATCACAAGAGTGAATTGTCCGGTGAGTGAGATATCAATTCCAAAAACTTGGGCAACAAATAAAGCGGCGACAACTTCAAAAAGGGCTGTTCCATCCATATTCACGGTCATTCCTAGTGGAATACTAAAAGTTGTAATGGATTCAGGCACTCCAAAACGTTTTTCTAACGTTCTCATTGTTGTAGGCATTGTGGCACTGCTTGAACTCGTTGAAAAAGCGGTGGCAATAATTGGGAAGATGCGTTTGTAAAATTCAAATACAGGAATTCGAATAAGATATTTGACAAGGAGTGAGTAGGTGACAAAAAATTGGGTTAAATATCCAAGAATGACAACAGCAATGTAAAGTCCCACATTCCCCATAACCTCTAAGCCGAAATTGGCCACAGCATTAATCATAAGAGCTGCAACTGCATAGGGGGCCAAGTGCATGATCCAGCCGACAATTTTGATACAAGCTTCAGATATAGCATTGAGAAAAGTGAGAACTACCTGTGTGCTGGCTTTATCTTCATTGGTGAGAAGCGCGATTCCAAAAATAAAAGAGACAAAAATAATAGCCAACATATTGGCTTGAGAGAGTTCTTCGATAATATTTTTAGGAATAATTTTTCCCACAATACCTGGCCAAAGTGACTCTTTGACACCTTGGCTTTTTTGTTGGAGACCAGAAATTTGATCGCTCATTGCATGAATGGCTTCTTGACGAGTATTTTCGGCAATACCTGTTCCTGGTTGAATCGTCGTAATATAAAACTGACCAATAAATACAGCCATCAAGGTGGTAGAAACGTAAAAGATTCCCAGCCGTGTTCCTAGTCGGCCAAGGTGTTCCACTGTTCCTAAATTGGCAACGCCAACAATAAGGGAGCTTAAAACAAGGGGAACAACAACCATAAAAAGACTTTGTAAAAAGGCTTGTCCCAAGGGGGCTGTGATATTTTTCATGATCCAATGAGTCCATGGGGCGTCATGAAAATAAACATTAAAAATCAATCCAATGAGCCCACCAATGATGAGTCCAATAAGTATTCTTGTACTGACAGTTTTTTCGTCTTCTTTAGATGAATTTTCAGAATTATTTTGGTTTTGTTTGATTTGAGACATGGAAGAATCATAGGATGTGGATGGCGATGGTTCAATGTAAAAAAAAGGAAAGAATTTTATGGTTTTTTCTACATATATGACACTTTTCTACTCGATGTTACTTGGAATGGTGGGGGTGTTATGTCGATATTTCGCCATGCAAGTTTTTGGAGGGGTCACATTTCCGTGGGCCACACTCGTCGTCAACGCTGTGGGGAGTGCGATTATAGGATACTTATTTGGCTCGACACCTCCTGGAGCTTATTCTCCATTTATGGTTGCTGTGATGGTTGGCTTTTTGGGAGCACTCACAACATTTTCATCTTTTTCATTAGAGACATTAAAGTTGATACAAAGTGGAGCTGTGTTTTTGGGTTTCACTTTTATTATTGCGAATAATTTATTAAGTCTTGGATTATGTTTTGCGGGATATTTTTTAGGAAAACATTATTGATTGAGTTTTCAGTTGTGCTCAGATTTTGCAGTCTACTCACCTCAATTGAAACTACAATATTATAAAGTACTGAAAATATTGTGATTTTATGTTTTTTTGAAAACCTTATAATGCAAAGCGTTTAATCGGCCATGGTTTTTTTACATAATCACACTACTGTAAGTGCCTTGAAATATTGACAAAAATTTGATAAGACCTGTGGGTTATTGGCGTCGCTCAGAATTACGCCACAGGTGTCAGCCAGAGGAGGTATAGGTGCTCAATCCTAATGAGGAATTAGAAAAAGATTTAAATATTGAAAATGCTCCGATGATAGGAATCGTTGAGGGTGTTGATGATGATCTTGCAAAGTTAGATCAGATTGACAATATTTTAGATCTTAATGACTCCGATTATCCCAAGTTTACTCTGGCAAAAAATAAAGCTCGTTTTTTGAGAATGCTTGCTTGGTATAAAAATAAGGAAGAGTGGTTAGAAGTAGCACCACTCAGCGGAGTGAGTAAGCTTTTTAAACAACAAACAAAAGAGCTTGAAGGTATTCGTTCAAATAAGTTGGATTATGAAATGGAGCTAGAAACAGGTACTTTGACTCCAAGCCAACGCTCTTATCGTAAAGACGAATTAAAAATGTGTAAAGTTCACGAAAAAATGGCTGTTCACTTGATTGCAAAAATGCAGGTGAAGATTA
>JAGRAB010000112.1 GCA_020435085.1 Bdellovibrionales bacterium
CATCGACTTTTTCTTAGAAGCAGTGGCAATTCCTCATGCCAGAGATCTTTATCCAGACGAAATCAGCGGAGGTATGCAAAAACGGCTTGGAATTGCCAGGGCGTTGGCACTGTATCCAGAAATCATTTTTTATGATGATCCCACGGCAGGGCTAGATCCAACAACCAGCAGGAAAATTATTCAACTCATTTTGGATCTGCAAAAACAAAACAATACTACAGTTGTTGCAATTACCAATGATATGGGACGAGCTTATCAGATGGCCGATCGCATTGGCATGATTGTCGATGAAGAACTAATTATTACGGGCAATGTAGAGGAAACCAAACATCACTCAGACCCACGTGTTCATCAGTTTATTACAGGCGAGTTAACAGGGCCCTTAATGGTGATGGGATGATTGAATTTAAATCTGTAGTTAAGAAATTTGGCGAGAGAACAATTCTTAAAGGTGTTTCATTTGCTGTCAAAGAGGGAGAAATTCTTTTTATTTTAGGAACCTCAGGAACAGGTAAAAGTGTGCTTTTAAAAAATATTGTTGGCCTTTTGCGTCCGACCTCAGGAGAAATTTGGATTGATGGAGAAGAGGTCAGTCAACTGACAGAAGAACAGTATTTTCCTGTGAGAAAAAAGTGTGGAATGGTTTTTCAACATCCAGCTCTTTTTGATTCACTCACGATTTTTGAAAACGTCGCATTTGGTTTAAGACGACATTACCCTGAAATGAATGAAGACGAAATTATTCAAAAAGTAAGAAAAAGCCTCTTACTTGTGGGTCTTAAAGAGGTTGAAGAAAAAATGCCAGCCCAACTTTCATATGGCATGCAAAAACGTGTGAGCTTGGCAAGAACGGTGGCCATTGATCCTCGAATTTTGCTCTTTGATGAGCCAACCACAGGGCTTGATCCAGTCACAACAAACGCTGTGAATCAGTTAATAAAGAACTTATCAAATGAACTAAAAACAACCTCTCTTGT
Source organism: Bdellovibrionales bacterium (assembly GCA_020435085.1). GTDB lineage: Bacteria > Bdellovibrionota > Bdellovibrionia > Bdellovibrionales > UBA1609 > JABSOQ01. The sequence goes on from JAGRAB010000112.1 coordinate 978, forward strand.
TGTCAGTCATGACATGCAGTGTGCGTTAGATATTGCAGATCGAGTGATTGTTTTGGATCAGGGAAACATTATTGAACAGGGAACTCCAGAAGATTTAAAGAAAAGTCAACATCCGCTGGTTAAAGATTTCTTAATGGAGGCACTCAATGCTCACAGTCATTAATGCGATTGTTTGGGATATTGGTGGTGGCATCTTTTTTTTAAAAGAGGTGAGTTCCTCATTTTTTAAGAAAAAAATTTCTATTGAGAGAATTGCTGAGCAAATTTGGAAGGTGACAACGCAAAGTATTTCAACAACGGCCCTTGCTGGCTTTTTTGTAGGAGCCATTTCAACCATTCAATTCACCATGCAGGTGAAAGAGTTTGGAGCCCTTGGTTATCTTGGCGGCCTAGCCACAAGTGGCACCATCCGAGAGGTGGGACCATTATTGATTGCATTTATGCTCAGTGGAAAAGTCGGAGCCTTTACATCGGCGGAGCTAGGTACAATGAAAGTCACTGAACAGATAGATGCTATTCGATGCCTAGGGGCAAATCCGATTCAAGAAATTATCTTACCAAGATTTATTGGAATCATTATTTCAAGTTTTTTTCTTTTAGCGGCAGGTCTATTAATGTCGGTTGCTGGAGGATTAATTATGGGGATGCTATTTGCTCACATTAATCCAGAGGAATATCTCCGGCATATACCAACAATCGTCACAATTTCCTCAGTTGTGAGCGGTTTATTTAAGTGCTTTGTATTTGCTTTAGTTCTTGCATCTATTTGTACATACAAAGGGTACTCAACAACAGGGGGAGCCAAAGGTGTTGGAAAATCTGTGGTCAATACGGCCGTTTCTACTATGGTTGGAATTGTCGTTGCAGATTGGTTTACAAGTCTTATTGGTGAAACCGTGATGTCTTTATATATGGGGTATTGAGATGACGGATGTATTCAGTGGTGTTGGACTTCAAATCATTTTATTTTTTAATATGTTCATTGATTTTTTGACTCTTTGTCAAAAAACAATTGTAAGAACAGTAACACCTCCTTACCGAGTAAAAGATATTATTCGACAGCTAGAGTTTGTTGTTTGGGAAAGTGCTCCCGTTGTTGTTTTTTCAGTCACATTTGCAGCGATTGTGACTATTATTGAAGCCTCTTTTCATATGAAATTGGTTATAAAAAATGATGCCCTTGTTCCAGGTTTTGCATCTTTATTAATTCTTCGTGAATTAGGAGCAGTTGTTTCAGCACTCCTTGTCACATCCCGTGTTGGAGCCGGTTTAGCGGCAGAAGTGGGAAG
>JAGRAB010000113.1 GCA_020435085.1 Bdellovibrionales bacterium
GACTGACTTTGAGCTTGAAATTGAATCAGCAGCCCTTCAATGCGATTCGCCAAGGATTTCATTCCTAAAAGTCCAGAGTGTCCTACAGGATTAGAGCGACTTCCCAATTGATAATTTTTTAAAAGTTTCTCAACCTGCGCTTTGAGATAGGTCAGTTGATCTTGCTTTTTTTCTAAAACACCGAGTTGCCCATAAATCACACCCACTTGAGCGTATTGATTAAGACGAGTTTGTGCATAGATGTTTTCCTCTGCTACTTCAGAGTGCTTGAGCATGTCGACTTGAGCCGATTTCATTCCCCCCTCATAGAGGGCTAAATTCACTCCCAGTGCTCCACGTGTGTAAACGGCCGCATCGGGATGGTTGATGGAGTTGGCGTTGAAGTCTGTTGTCTGAAGTGATCGCTGTTGAATCAAACCAAAAAACGAGGCTCCAGGGTCATTTGTTTGATATGTTTTTGCGTCTAAGTACACCGTGGGCAGCCAGTGGCGACTGGCTCGAGACTTGGCTTCTTGCGTAGATTCAAGTTGAAATTTTGCCGCTTGTTGAGCCGCTGAGGACGCGTTAATCTCGCTCCACACCTGCTCGAACGACAGCTCTTGCCCATGGGCCAATGAGTTTAAAGAGACACTTATCACTATCATCATTATATAGAAGAGTTGCTTCATCACATTTACCTCTGCGCTCGTAATTGATTCATGATATTTACCTTTACATCACAGCTATTCATTACAACGTTACCTCTGTGCTCTGAGCTCTTTAATCAACTGCATGTTTTGTTTTTCTTCTAAAGCCATTTTTTCTAATAAAACGCCTCGAACCAAATGACAGGCATCTTTAATTTTAGGGAGCGAAAGGCTGACATATTGAAAAACCCCTTCTTTTCTGGCCTGAATAATCCCTGCGTCTTTTAAAACCGCAAGATGCTGAGAGAGATTCGCCTTAGGGATATCGAGGACCTCTAATAAGTCTGTTGAGTTTTTTTCTCCCTCAAAGAGAAGATCCAAAATTTCCAACCGGACCGGATGTGAAAGTGCTGAGCATATTTTCGCCTGCAACTCATAAATGGTTTTATTTTTAATTGAAACTTCTTTCTTCTTAGCCACACGTCCTCCCTGTATCGCATAAGTATATTAGTTCGTATATTTATAAACTAATATATTAATTAATATATTGCAATAGAAATTATTAAAGTCAATATTTTTGTCTTAATATGAGAGGGTTTTGATACGCTTAACAAATTCTGCGGCGCGGAATTTGTGAGGGGAATCAGCCAAAATATAATTTTATCTTTTTTGGACATGAGTAAATAGAATGAGCCGAATAATGGCCAATATCACGCTTTATTGAGTTACCTTGGTCGTGATGTTATTTCTCAAACTGGCCCACTAGATCTGCTGGCTTAGGGCCAACATTTGTTCAGAAATAAAACTTAAAAACCAGTTTCCCTATACGCTTCTGGATACATATTTCTGAAGAGTGTACGATATTTATTAGTCTGGCTTCGATCGCCAATTCCATAGATGTGTATTTTTAATCCTTTTAACTTAATTCTAATCTCGTTAGCTGAATGGCATTTCTTAACTTCAATAAACTCTAAATCATTGAGTAAATACCTTCTCCAACCAGGATCTCCAGAGTCTATCAGGACTATCCCTTCGACATTAGTTTTCGTCCATAGGGTATTCATTGCGTTTTTCATACCCATTGCTGCATACATACCTGTTTTAACAGAAGTCCACACACCCATTGGCCTTGCTATTACTAGCCCTTCAGATAAAAACAGGTTCCAATTTTTCAATCCACCATGAGAGAATACAGGTCCAGCTATATCGGCATATTTTATTTTCTGAGACATCAAACCCTCAAATATATTGATATTATCCTAGTAATAAAACTAAATTCCAAACTCCAAAAAACATAAGCAGAACAGAAATTAAAGATCCAATCGGTAGGAAGTATTTTTGAGTCAACTTTTTAGTTTTTTCAATGCCGAACTTCTTAACCCATAATTTTCCTTTTGAGCTATTGTGCAGATAAGATTCAAGTTTACTTTCATTTCGTATCATTGAAATATTCCTAAAAAGAAAAAATACGCCTATCACTGTCATTGACCCAGGCAAGAAAAACTCCATAGTATTACCTTTCCTCAATGAACTAATTATTAATAAATAACTCTCTTAGGTCCAGAATTTTTTGATGCGAAAGATGTCCCATAATCATAATTATTCTTGCCTCCAGCTTTGGTGAAACTTTTCTATCTATTTTTTGATAACTCCCACGGCAACCTGTAGTGTTCATTCAACCAATAGTGGGGGAATTCTCAATTGCGGCCATGTTTTTTTATAATTAACGCAACTCTCAACCACAGGTCTGCTGGCACTTTTCCTCC
>JAGRAB010000114.1 GCA_020435085.1 Bdellovibrionales bacterium
ACTTCAGTTCATTGGAGCGAAACTCCCGTTTTATTTCATCCAACTGTTGATTCACATAAAGGTCTTTGGTTTTTAAAAACTCAACATCCCAATGCGGCTCTTCTTCTTTGTAATGTCCTTGGTCAATGGCCACTTCTTGAGAAAGTAGATGCCTCTCAAATGAAAAATTGGTGTGAGTCACTCCAACAGATCTTTTCTGGCTCCCAATGGGCGAGTTACCATGATCTTTTTTCAGCTGCCATTTCCATTAAAAAAATTCCTCAAGAAATACTGATAAAACCACTGCCCCTTCTTATTGAAAGTCATGACGTGGAGCAGTTTTGGTACAACTTAGGCGTTCCATCTGTTACAGATCACCTCACGTTAAATATTTTTAACGATATAAAGGCTCGTAAACAGCTATTGTGGCCATTAACACCCAAACAACTTCATCTTATTGAATGGGTTCATGGCTAAAACTCAATGAAAATAAATAGGAGTGAAGGATGAAACACCTACGCGCATATTGTTTTATATTATTTTTTATTTTATGCAGCTTCGCTTCTTTTTCGGCCATCGCACGCTCACCATTAGCTCCAGTAAAAACGGATTCTCCTCGTGATACAATGTCTTCTTTTATGGATGCTATGAATGACTATAAAAAAGGACTTGATACAAATGACTCCCAACTTGAATCCAGAGTTTGGGATGCTGTCAGAACACTGAATTTAGAGAAAGCACCAACTCTTACTAAGCAAGAGTATGGAAAGCGATCCGCATTGCTCTTAAAAGAAGTCATTGATCGAGTGATTTTAATTGATCCAACAAAAATTCCCGACCAAACAGATATTCCAAGGTGGCGGTTAAAGGGAACAGAAATTACCATTGCTCCTGTCAGTTCTGGAGATCAAGCCGGTGAATACCTTTTCACAGCAAGCACCGTAGAGCGTGCTGAAGAATTTTATGATAAAATCAAAGATTTGCCTTATCTTTCAGGCTCTGGCAATGGTGCTGGATATTCTGACCGATGGAATAAAAAGTTTTTTCCTCAATGGGCTCAAAAAAATCTGTTTGGAATTTTTTACTGGCAAATCTTAGGGCTTTTTATTGCCATTTTATTCGGGCTCATGCTTCAAGTCATCACCCAATATTTAATAAAAATATTAAAAGCCTTTTTTACGAATAAAGAAAATTCTATTCGTTACAAAATTTTTGCATCCCTCGAAGCTCCCTCAGGCCTTTTTGTAGCTTCTTTATTTTGGTATTTTTCCGTGATTTATCTTGATTATGAAGGACTTTCTCAAACCATCCTCACCCATTTGATTCAAGGACTTATAGGGGCCTCTGTCATATGGGCGGCCTACCGTTTTGTTGATGTTATCCATCTCTCACTCAATCGCTGGGCCATGAAAACAGATTCTGATTTAGATAATCAACTTGTTCCTATGGTGAGTAAATCTTTGCGCGTATTTGTTCTTGTTTTCGGAGTTTTACTTATCATTCAAAACCTCGGATTTAACGTAATGTCCTTACTCGCAGGACTTGGACTTGGAGGTTTAGCTTTAGCCTTGGCTGCAAAAGATACGGCCGCCAATCTCTTTGGCTCCATTACTATTCTTCTCGATCGCCCATTTCGCATTGGTGATTGGATTAAAAACTCAGAGGTTGAGGGAACTGTTGAGCGCATTGGCTTTCGCTCCACTCGTATTCGAACCTTTTATAATTCACTCATTTCTATTCCTAACTCCACTCTTGCCACAACAAATATTGATAATATGGGGTTAAGGGAGTACCGACGCGTAAGAACAACTCTTGGTATTACCTATGATACTCCACCAGAAAAAGTTGAAGCTTTTGTAGAAGGAGTAAAAAATATTATTCTTGCCAACCCAAAAACAAGAAAAGATTACTTTCATGTTGTCTTTAATGATTTTGGTTCATCAAGTTTGAATATTATGGTGTATTTTTTCTTAAAAGTTCCTGATTGGACTGAGGAACTTGTTGAACGACAAAATATTTTTATTGAATTTTTACGTCTTGCTCAAGCTCTCAAGGTCGATTTTGCTTTTCCAACAACAACTTTACATATGGAGACTTTTCCAGAAAAAAAGCCGTCTGTCCTTCGCCATCAAGATTGGACTGAAGAAAAAATAAAATCGATTGCTGCTGCTTTTGCTGCCCAAGGTAAGATGGCAAAACCAAGAGGACTTGGAATTTTTAAAAGGTCTGGCACGAACATTTCTCTTCCTGGAGACAACGAAACTATTTAGAGAGTATTAGGGCGTGTACTCATTTTCCTAGGCTACTGCGAAAGTCATTTCATTTGCAACTGAAGCGCGCTCGACTGCAATTTCCTGCGACGTGCCTTTGGGCACGCCCTAAGCCGCCGCTAGCCAACGATCAAACTTCACTTCTTCTTCCTTCTTCTGAAGGGGAAGAATTTCAAGACGTGTCCGGTAGTGTGGCTCTTGATCTTCAACAACGGAACAGGTGACTTCAATTGCTTGACGTTTGGCAGGATCTACAATTTTCACCTGACTATAACCCACCACCCAAGGAGGAAGTGGATCAGCCAATTGAATACCACCAACAGAAATATCAATGCTTGTCGTAGTAAATACTTGTCCCGCCCCACCAGTAATTTGAATTTTCATATTCTTTTTATATCTTTTAAAATTTCTTTTAATAAAGCTTTTTCGTGCTGACTTACTTTGGCTTCCAAGAACTTCAAGTGGAATTTCAGCTATCGTATTTAAGTCTTCCATCGTAATGTCTTTAAAGTTTCTTTCAACAACAGCATTGTCTGAGCTGATGACACGTGAATCTGTTAAGGTTTGAGGACCTTGAGCTTCAATATCAGGGAGTGGCCCCTGTACCGCCCGTGAAATAGGCCGAAGAAGCTCATCAATTTCAATTAATTTTTTCCAAAGATCCCAACCTTCTTGCCATACCATCCAATCTGTTAAATCTGACTTTGGAAGCGAGGATGCCACTGCACGAATTTCATCCTTACGAAGCCCTTGAATAAGTTTCGTTCGAGAGATGCAGTATAAACACCAAAGATTCTCTTTCTGACTCACACCCGTCTTCCTTTAATGAATGCAACTCTTCGCAATATATGCTGGTT
>JAGRAB010000115.1:0-603 GCA_020435085.1 Bdellovibrionales bacterium
TTTATTACATCCACTCCTACTTCTCAACAGTCTCTTACATTTTCTCTCCGATCACAACGCTCACAATGCTCCTTTCAGGGATCATCACATATGATACATTTCGCACGTATCAGACCATAAAAGAGCTTAATGATTGGGTCATTAAGAAGTATCCTAACTTTAACGATACCTTTGTGATCAATGATGGCGTGTACAATCGTTGGCTTGAGTTCTCAACGCAGCTTAAATACCGCACTTGGCTTGTTGAGCCCATTGCTAGACCTTATATTGAAAAAGCAACAAAATTTTTCAACAACGCCAAGCAAGGATTTCTTCAAGAGAATTTTTACAAAGGATTGAGGATAGCTGGAGACCCGACAACTAATAAGTGGACAAAGACATGGCATTTCGCTCAAATGGGTTACTCTGCCGTTACCCGGGTTGTAAGCCCCCCGCTCAGATACCTTGGATATCTTTGGAGCAGAATGGAAAAAAAGGCACTAGATTAAAAAATCTTTAAAAGCCAAATAAACTTGGACTTAATGTATAATACTCTCCTAACTATCAAAATTATTTTAAATATAGGAGATAATCATGCAACTCTCGACTGTCCGAGATTTTTTG
>JAGRAB010000115.1:747-1905 GCA_020435085.1 Bdellovibrionales bacterium
AAACTGTAATTGGTGGAACGTTTGCGTTTTCAGCAATTTTCTACATTCAATCATACGTTTCAACATTTGCAGCTGTCTTTTCACCTTTTACCTTAATTTCTGCTCTAGTTTCAGGAACACTTTTATATGACTCGTACCAAACATACCAGGCTGTGAAAGAACTTCATGAGTGGACTCAAAAGCAAGACGCACATAGCTTCGATATCAATAGTGAAGAAGTGACAGTACGTTGGACCAAATTCTGCAATACACTTAAATACAACACGACTTTCTTCGAACCTCTTCTTCGTCCTTATTTAGACATCGTTTCAAAACGCGAAGCTTAAATTTTTCCCAAAGGCGCTAAAAAAAGCGCCTTTTTCTTGATCTCATTCTAGGATTTCTTTAACATTAGTACCCGTACAAGGTTAAAATTGAGTGAAAATGGCAAATCCTAGTATCAGTCCAAATATGCTTTACCTTCTCACTACTGGTTGGGGGTATGCACAAGACATCTATTGGCTCTTAATGACAGAAGGAGCAAAAGAAGAAACCAATGATAAAATTGAAGAGTTAAAAAACCGCACGGCTTTCCTCGCAAGAACCCCTAAAAAAAGCATTCCTACCCCCTTTATTCCTGATAAAATCGCTACCACGATTGACAAAATTGATAACATCATGGATTTCATGATTCCTGCTAGCTACTATTTAGGGAAGTTTTGCTTTTATACAGGCTTGGCCTTCTATGTATGGCACGTCTCAACTCGTCTCTTCACCACTATTTCCTTAGTCTTTTTTGCCGCAGCAGCTTTTTTTGGAGCTCTCTGGGCAGACCTGCGTACACTAAATCAAACAGCAACACTTTTGCGACGTGACTTTAAACAAATCATGGATAAAAATGACGGATCTCTACAAAAACCCCACCTTCAAACAAAGACTGACCTTACAAAAACTATTATCCAAAATTCCAGGTTTCATGTTGAAGAGCTGTCAAAATCTCTTTTTCTTCTCCACTACATTTTTCAGGGGGCCATCAGCCAAACTGAAAGCCACTTGAAAGGGTTGGATGAACAAATTATCTCTTCATAGCCTTGACCCAAACCCTTTCATCCCTGATAATGGTTTTCCTTGAATAAATGGTGGCATGGCCAAGCGGTAAGGCAGGAGCCTGCAAAGCTC
>JAGRAB010000116.1 GCA_020435085.1 Bdellovibrionales bacterium
AAGAGAAAAAATTGGAACACAAATTTAATCCTCAAGGTATAACTTGCCAACCTAGGGGCATGTGTGACAAAAAAAAAATAAAAAAAATTCTTGGCTACAAAGCAAAAGTCTCTTTTCAAGAAGGGCTTGAAAAAACAATATTGTGGTATGCCAATGAAAATTAGTCTTGTTCTTTTAACCCGTAATGAGCGCGAGTGTTTAGAGATTATTTTTCCAACAATTCCAAGGCCTGGCTCCGAATCTGGCTTTGACGAAATTGTCGCCGTAGATGGTGGCTCCACAGATGGGACTTTAGAGTTTTTTAAAAAAAATGCAGTACCTGTTATTGCACAAAGCCAACGTGGACGAGGAGAGGCCTTTCAACACGCTTTTAAAAATTTAAATTCTGATGCATTTATTTTTTTCTCACCTGATGGCAATGAAAACGTCAGCGATATCAAAAAATTCAAGCCCCTTTTGCAACAAGGGGCAGACATTGTTATTGCCTCCCGAATGATGAAGGAATCAAGAAACGAAGAAGATGACCAACTCTTCAAATGGCGAAAATGGGCCAATAATGTCTTTAACCTACTCGCAAATATTTTCTTTAGAAAAAGAGGGCCTTTCATTACTGACTCCATTAATGGCTTTCGGGCTATTACAAAAGATGCTGCAAAAAAACTGCAGCTCGATGCTCCTGACTATACAATCGAATATCAAATGACCATGAGAGCTCTGCGGCACGAGCTTAATGTTGTTGAGTTTCCAACAATAGAAGGAAATCGTGTGGCCGGAGATACAGGGGCTCCAGCCATTCCAACGGGCTTAAGATTTATTCGTCGGTTTTGTAAAGAGTTTTTTAACTCCTAGTACCCCTTACCCTTCATTGCTACCCACCACAACCCAGTGCTTGACTGCACTCAAAACCTGCTTAATATTGAAAGTTTTCATATATTTAGTAATTTGATAGAGGGTGCCAATGAAAAAGGCTTTAATTACTGGTGTTACGGGGCAAGACGGGTCTTATCTCTCAGAACTTTTGCTTGAAAAAGGCTATGAAGTTCACGGAATTATTCGAAGGTCTTCTTCTTTTAATACAGGTCGCATCATGCATATCTTTCAAGATCCTCATGAAACCGATGCCCGTTTTTTTCTGCATTATGGTGACTTAACAGACGCAAGCTGTTTGGAAAAAATTATTGATAAGGTTGAACCTGACGAAATATACAACCTTGGTGCCCAAAGCCATGTTCGAGTGAGCTTTGATGAACCTCTTTATACAGTAGACACGGTTGCCAATGGTGCCCTTCGTATTCTTGAAGCTGTTAAAAATACGGGTGCCGCAAAAAACACACGCATTTATCAAGCCTCTTCATCTGAAATGTATGGGCTTGTTCAAGCGGTTCCACAAAGTGAAGCAACACCATTTTATCCACGAAGCCCTTACGCATGCGCAAAAGTTTTTGCGTTTTACCAAACTCGAAATTATCGCGAAGGTTATGGAATGCATGCCTCAAATGGCATTTTATTTAATCACGAAAGCCCGCGACGTGGAGAAACTTTTGTTACTCGAAAAATCACTCGTGGAATTGCTCGCATTCTTGCCGGTAAAGACAAAAAACTTTACCTCGGTAATATTGATGCAAAAAGAGATTGGGGCTATGCCAAAGATTATGTTGAAGCCATGTGGCTCATGTTGCAGCAACCAGAAGCTGATGATTACGTCATTGCAACCGGAAAAACTTGGACTGTTCGCCAATTTTTAGAAATCGCTTTTGGCTGTGTTGGACGAGATTATAATGACTTTGTTGAAATCGATGAACGTTATTTTCGCCCCACAGAAGTAGATCTTCTTATTGGAGATGCGACAAAAGCAAAAGAAAAATTGGGTTGGGTTCCTAAAACCTCATTTGAGGAACTCGTTCATTTAATGGTCCGCTCAGATTTAGAAAAATACGATATTCTCGATCAGTTTAAAGGCTAAGCTTTTTGTTGAGCACGGACACCGCTCGGACTTTTTAGACATCATTTCTATTTAAAGCCTGTCTCAAAATGGCACAATACTTGCCTACTTCATTGAAGTTTATCCTAAAGCCAACGTGTGAGGTAGCAATGTTCAATGCCATCAAGTATACTGAAATTCTTGAGTCTGCGGGGTTTTCCCGAGAACAAGCGGAGGCCACAGTCAACATGATCTATGACTTTTCTAGCAATCATTTATCATCAAAAGATGATGTCCAGCGGTCTGAATTGGCTCTCCGGCAAGACGTGTTGCATTTGGAACACAGAATCGGTCAAGAGATCTCACGCCTAGAACATAAACTTGAAGAGGAAATCCAACGTCTTGAATATAAAATTGAAAGTGAAACCACTCGACTAGAAAATAAATTTGAAAGCGAAATTACTCGTCTAGAA
>JAGRAB010000117.1 GCA_020435085.1 Bdellovibrionales bacterium
CTGGATGTAAGGAACATTGAGGCCAATCATCCAACGAGACGTCACACCACGGGAAATCATCATCTCTGTGAGTAGCTCTCGACTTTCTAGTGAAAAATTTGTTTCTGTTGCTGCTGCATCTAACGAGATTCCTTCTTTTTCAAGCAACGTTTTTAATTGAAGGCCATCATCTTGACTTTGCCGAGCTAACTCACGAAAGGTTGTCTGACTCTTGTATTTGCTTCCCGTGCTTTGAAGACTGCCTCCAGAACCAAACTCATTGGCCGTCGAATAATATTGAGATTTGAAATGAATTCTTTTTTCCCCCGCAGAAAGAACGCGCGCGTGATTCCACGTTGAGTTTCCCCACTTTAAAGTATCTGCAAAAGCCACCGAGCCAATAAGGGGAGCTACGAGCAAAAAAACCGAAATCGTATTGTTAAAAATAGAATGTGTTCTCATTAAGACGCTGGTAACCTATAGTAACTGTTTGTGTTATACCTATTGGGATGCGGCGCATTGGTCAATAATTAATGGAATATATTGAAGAAAATGCCAACCCGACTTGGTCTTTGGCACTCTTGTATGAACATTTCGTGCTTTAGTTAACCAGTACGTTCACAAGAAAAAAAATAACGACTGAACACACAAATAATGTAATGAAATTGCCCTGAAACACCCTGATGTCTCCCCCAATGTTGCCCAACACTTTTATTTGACCAAGACTGACTCCTGCTGTCAATAAAAATGTTCGTGTTTACATGGGCTTAGTGCGCCTGGCTAGACTCGACGATAGCCCCAACTAAATCATAGTCGTGAGCATCCGTCACCTCAACAATGACAAGGTCACCAACACTCGCCTGCCCTTCATTGATATAAGTGACACCATCAATGTCCGGGGCTTGTTGTGAGTTTCTTCCCACAAGGAGAAGATTGGTTTCCTCACTCACTCCCTCAACAAGAACTTGGAACCGTTGCCCCACCATCGCATCATGTTTTTCTCGACTGATTTTTTGCTGAAGCTCCATGACGGCATCATAACGCCGCTGTTTTGTGTTCTCATCAATTTGATTCGGCATTGTTCCCGCTTTTGTTTGCTCTTCCATGGAGTACTTAAAGCATCCCACACGATCAAACTTCCATTTTTCAATAAACTCTAATAACTCTTGAAACTGCTCTTCTGTTTCTCCAGGAAACCCGACAATAAACTGCGTTCGAATCACGGCGGCTGGAATACGATTACGAATATTTACCAAAACTTTTTCAATTTCTTCTCGCTTCATTCGGCGGTTCATACTTTTTAACATTTCGTCATTGATGTGCTGAAGAGGCATATCAAAGTACTTTACCAAATTTTCTCTTTCTCGAATCAACTCCACCAGCTCTGGAGTAATACCGTCCGGGTACAAATACAAAACACGAATCCACTTTGCTCCAGACTCATCAGAAAGTTTTTTAAGAAGTTCATAAGGCGATTCTGTGGCCGCTTCTGACTTCTTTTTTAAGTCCCAACCATAATCCGTGAAGTCATGAGAGATAATAATCAACTCTTTCACGCCTCCGGCCACAAGAAGTTTTGCCTCGCTTAAAACACCTTCTAACGTTCGCGATTGTAAGTTCCCTCGAATAAGTGGAATCGCACAAAAAGCACATCTTTTTTTGCACCCTTCAGAAATTTTTAAATAGGCCCGATGTCTTGGTTGTGAGTTAATTCTTGGCGTTTCTGACTCTTGAAGATATGTCGGGAGGTGAAAAAACTTTTTTTCTTTATTGCCCGCTTGTCGGTTTTTTAGAATTTCAGAAATATTTTGAAACTGACCAGATCCTACAAAAAGATCTGCTTCGGGCAACGAGTCCACAAGTTCGTCTTTGTATCTTTGAGTGAGACAACCAGCGACAACAAGGTCTTTCAAGCGGCCTTTGCTTTTTAGGTCTGCCATATCTAAGATTGTATCAATCGACTCTTTCTTAGAGTCTTCAATAAATCCACAGGTATTCACAATCACCGTGTCAGCTTCTTCCGCATTTTCCGTGACTGAGTACCCTTCTTGTGAAAGTGACCCCAGCATAATTTCTGTATCCACCAAGTTTTTTGGACATCCTAAACTAATAAAATGAACTTTCTTTTTTGAATCACTTGTTTCCATTTTAAAACTCACTTGGCTTAACGCCTTTTGGAGGGGTGTATTCCAACTCCCACCGTTTAATTTTTGCTTTAAATGTTGTGGTGCCAAAGTCGTAAATCACTTTGTTTTCAAGCTCATCTTCATAGGAAAAAGATTTTAACACATCACCCTTCTTAGAAATGGTGATGGCCACCGTTTTATAATCAACCGCTTCTTTTTTAGGTTGATAGATAAATTCTTTTAGCTCCACCGAGGGTTGATTAATTTTTTTGAGCTCAAACCCTTCAAGCCCATTTTCACCATCAAATAAAACTGCAAAAACCGCATTTGCTCGGCGGGTGTCATCTAAAGCAAATTTTGAAACTTGAACCTCTCCCCCCATAGCCGGGTCCAACCGCGTTTCCACCCAAATATTTTTTCCATCAAGAACCATCGTTGAGGCATCCGGTTTTTCTAGATCAAGACGAAAGAGGTCTTTATCAAGCTTCAACACTCCAGAGGATACTTTTTCTTTTGTTAAATAGGGCGATTGCACACGCTTTCGAATTTTGACCGAAACCGGTGACTCTGATTTATATTTTTTAATAAGAGTTACGACCGCACTGTCTGGGCGATCTTTTGTGGGTTGTTTTTTTTCTTCTAAAGTCGCTTTGGGTTTTGAGAGTTCTTTGGCTGAGGGCTTTGCCGCTGCGGTCGCGGTGAGTTTTTTCTGACCCTCGCGCCCCTTGGAGGAGGCACAGCCAACAGCCAGAAATATAACGATAAGTGCCTGAAAATACTTAAACAATGCCTGAGCTCTCCTGAGTTCAAAAAGTTTTGACGCGGCCCATGATAAGGGGGAATTGCCCTGTTGGCAAGGGGAATCTCTGGGGCTTGTCTCTCACACAAGGCCCCTCCTACATTAAGGAAAACTCTGCCCATACCTTTTAATTAAAATATTTCGCAACGCTACTTCCAATGAAGTAACTTCCTCCACCGCAAATTGCCAAATCATTTCTACGTCAACGGTCATATATGCATGATTGATACGGTTCCTTAAACCATTAAGCCCATGCCAATTCACACCATCGGGAAAATGTTGAATGATCTTATCTGGAGATTTTTCTAAATGGGCCACCTGCTCACCCAAGTGAGAGAGTTGCATACAGATCGCATCAAACGATTCTCTTTGTTTAAAAAATTCTTCTTCCGTCGTATTGGCCACATATTCTTGAATTTTTATACAAGCACCAATCATTTCTTTAAGGTAATGTATGCCACTTTTATATCTCGTCGACATAAATAAAGTCCTTTTCCGCCGACTTACGAATAGCTGGCAACATTTTTTCGAAATCAACGAGGTCTACCCGACACCCATCAAGATGCGTTTCTAGAAAAACAATCAGTTTACCTAACAGAGTAAAATTCGGCTTTTCAGAAAAATGAATTGCAATATCTACGTCGGAGTTTTTCTTTGCTTCATCTCTTGCGCAGCTACCAAAAAGAGCCAACTTTTTAACATGAAATTTTTTTTCTAATATCGGTCGCACCCACTCTAACGCTTCTAATATTTCATTTCTTCGAGGTCTTTTTTTATTTTTTTTATCGGGTGATAATAATATATCTTCTAATCGAATTTCTTTTCCAAATAACTCCAATATTTTCATTACTGTTGAGAGGCTCACTTCGCGTGTTCCCTGCTCTAAGCTCCGCAATGCCCTTAAACTAATATTGAACCGCTTGGCCACTTGCTCTTGGGTCATCCCCAAAAGTTGCCTTTCTCTTTTAAGGGATGCTCCGATTG
>JAGRAB010000118.1:0-2587 GCA_020435085.1 Bdellovibrionales bacterium
GTGTTTGGCTCTCTCCTTTTCTTCGAGCTCCCGATGAGCTTGGGTATGTCCAATGTGTAAAAATATTGACCTGTCCATTAGAGTGAAAAAACAATGAAAGGCTTAAATCTATCGTCTCCCCAAACCCAGCCAAAAAACTTTGTTGGTATTTAACAAATTTCACAAGAGGGGTTACTTCATCATCCACTAAAATTTCAGCTCGGAGTGGCTCATACTCTTCAAAGCTTTGTATAACACTCTTTTGGGGTGAAGTTGGATTTGGATTTTTTGAATTTTTAGATGAATCTCCACAAGCAGTGACAAGAGCCACCACGAATAAAAGTATCCCCTGATATTTCCTCCAGCAACTCATAAAAAGCTGAACTCCTTCCCCAAAATTCACTTTTTAATATGGTGTTTTCGCACTAAAAGCATGTTTACCAATGGCCCCTAGGGCTTGTGTACAGAAATCTTTTTATTGTTTTCACACTATTTAAAGCGGATAATTAAATATTCCAGCTGCTTTTGATAACTATAGAGTTTTTCAGGTGAAATTGAGTTTTCTAGGCGAACAGTATCAACCCAACGCTGAAGAAGCATAATGTCGTTTTTGACAGATTCCACACTTAACGGCGACAAAACCACCCTTTCAAAGAGCTTTTCTATTCGCCGTTCTTTCCTGGTGGCAGCCAAGGACTTTTGTGAGCATCGAAAGTATTTTAGCGCATTATAACACTCAGGACCTGGATGATAGCGAAGGCACTCTTGGCTCGCTCGTCCAAAAATATAATTGGTATCTTCAAATCGGCTAAGCAAAACCTTATCTCGTGGCCCATAGCCCGTGCCCCTCTTCTCTACCACGTAGGTTCCATCATGGTAAATAAAGGCATGTACCACAACGCCTTTAGGAGCCCAATACACTCCTATATCGCCTGCCTGCAGTTCACCTTGAACTTCAGTGCAATTCGCCTCTAAAGTAGATTTAAACTCTCTGGCACTGACTCCACGGAAATTCTCATAAAAGCCTGTTGCCACAAATGCTGTAGCAAAACAGTTCGGCCCAGGAGCCACAAATTCAGTATCGACAAAATCTAGGTAGGATGTTGCTGAAGCTGTTGATATAAATAAGAGTTGTATAATAATAAGTTTCAACATGGTTCTTCACCTGAGGAATTAAAAATTTTTTCTTAATGAAGCTTCATGGATTTCTTTTAAAAATGCCACTAAAGATAAAGTTTCATGAAATTTATTCTTTAGATTTCTATGATTTCGATTTTCAGACATTTTTAAAGACAAAACTTGTCACTCTCTCAGTGACATTCCTGAGCTTTTTCTCTTTTTTGGGTTGTAATAATGAGCCTCATTTTGATTACAGCTGGTCCATGGCTTGCTTATAAGACGTCATGTAGAACGTATGTGTTTTTCAGACCTTGGCTTTGGGCACTTTCCCCTCCCCCCTCGAAAGCTAGGAGCTTACCAGTTCCTTCTCGTTCAACGCCAGGGTCTGAATCTTTTTTATTTGCAAGATCTTGTAATCGGAAATAATTGAAAATTAATTTGAAACACGCGATCGCCTTTTTCTATCTTTCTTTTTACAGAAAAATCTTTAAACCAACGTTTTCGCAGCTGTCTGACTTCAAACTTTAATTCTTCGAACTCTTTTTCTGTTAAAGCCAGCGTAAGAGCCCCAAACTCTCTATCTTGGGGACGATCTTGAAATAAAGATTCAAGGCCCAAATAAATCAATTCCGCCTGAAGTTTTCGCACCAACTCCACTGGCACATTTTGCCCGCCACTCATGAGTTCACGGCCTTTAGAAATTTTGCCGTCTTCACTTTGTACCAATTCCCCGCGCTCGAGAAGGTTATTGAGGCTGGCTTGAACTTCTTCTCGTGAAGCTCGGTGCGAAATTACTTTTTTAAGGGCATCTACATCAAAATTGACCCCTTCTTGCTCTGCCATTGCGTAAAGGACCCACATGACCCAGCTAGGAACGCTTTCAAAAGCCTCGGACTCAATTTTCCCTTCACGGATTTTATTTTGTACACGAATCTCAGAAAGCACTTTTAAGTATTGATTGCGCTCGGTTGGTGTTTTTGCTTGGCCATACATCACAAGAGCCCCAAACTCTTCCGTTTCTGACTTTGTTAACCCCAAGGCTCTTGAAAATTTACCAATCATCTGACCAGAGAGGTTTCTTTGCCCTTCAATAATTAATTTTAAATAGTTGGGTGACTTAATGTCAGCAGCCGCAGAAAAGTGAGCATACGAATACGGACGAATGCTATCTGCTGTTTCAATTTTTTTATATGAATAAAAATCAAAAAGGTATCTTCGAAAATCTGTATAAGCCCCTAGTACGGGCTTGTGGTTTAATTTTTTTAACTGACTGACTAAACGAGAAGATGTCTTCGTTTCGGTTGTACTCAAAGTTGTGCTCACTTGTGTTATCTCAATTGTTGCTTAATAGAAATATCTTGGCACCTCGCACGATGTGACACAAGGTTTTTGGGGAGCAAAATTAGAGCCTTATAGCAATGCGTCGGCATTCCTCTTGTTTATATGCCCACTTTGGTAACAAAATGGGCATGCCGCTGAAAAATTAGAA
>JAGRAB010000118.1:2778-11216 GCA_020435085.1 Bdellovibrionales bacterium
GCCGAGTCAATCAATGAGGCCGCAATGGGTTCATTCGACTCAGGAGCAACCCACGCACCATTTTGATCCCGAATGAATCCGTCAACTTCAAGTGAGGCGACAACTTTATTTTCTTCGTTCTCTTTGCTGACTTTTGCTAAAGGCCCGACAACTCTTAAAACATCTCGACGACCATCACGAAGTTGTGGTTTTCGCATTTCATCAAGTTGAAGAGTGCTATAATCTGACTCAGTCATAAGAAGCTCAATTTCAGAATATCCCCAAGCCACACTAAATGTACGGGCTGTGATTTGACCCATATATGGCATAGGTAGTTTTGCATATTGATATTGTCCTTTATAATAATAGTCCTTATCGTCATAACCAAAAACACGAACCAAATCGTTGTCATCAGGTCTGAGAACACCATTATCTAATCGATGAGCAACAATAGTATTACTTACATAATTCAAAATTCGGCTCTTATAAAAATTCTTTTCCGTTAAGTAGTTATTGTATTCATCACGGCTAATACGAATGGCTGCATTTGTGTGCCTTAAAACAGTAAAGATACGCTTACAAATGGTTTTATTTTGAACTTGCTCAATAACTAAAATACTGCTCTGGCAGCTATCTGGCCGAGGGTCATTATCAAGGCAAGTGATATAGCCTTGAAAATTATGTTCTGCTTTTTGGCCAATGGGAACCATCGGGCCCAATGCTGCTTGGCCATTGACATTAATGTAACCCATTAATTCAAGTGTTTTTAAATCTGTACTTCCATCATGATAAGTCACTTTTACATTGGCCACAGTGTAACTCATACTACCTGTATTATAAGGAATAAAGTGCGCGCGAACATCTCGAATATTGGCCGCAAAAGTCTTGCTCAGCTCAACAAATTCAGGGTTAACGAGTTCCTCTCCCTGAAGAACTGATCGCTGTATAACTGTATTTAAAGCAAAATCGTCTTTATAGTCAGTAAACTCAAAATCCCCGTTTGGATCTTTCGCCTTTGTGATAATGGCATCATAGTCTTTATCGTTGGCACGTGTATGAACATAATTATAGTCGGGAGCTTCGAGGCGAATGTAATCATAGTACTCTGGCAACTTTACGTTTTGAGGAAAACTTGAAGATTCATTATTAGCTTCAAATAATGTCTCGTCTGTATAAATACCAAGCTCTGATAATTTCGTTGAATCGGAAGTGTCTTTGTTATTATCAACACCCTCACCATAAGGCGGCTCAAATTTTTGTTGTTCACCACCATTAGGAGAAGCACTGCCGGCACCGGAGTGAGTGGCTTTAGAGCCGTCCTCGGAAGTGTCTGCTGTATCACCAGCTTGGCCGGTACCTGCACCCTGGTTTTGTCGGTCTCGAATCTTTGTGCCCTTGTCTTTTTTAGAGCAGGCCGCAAAGCCTAAAACAAAGCTGAGTGCTATCAAAGTTTGAAGAAATATTTTGATTCCTAATTTTAAGCGCGCCATTTTAACTCCTCACCATGGTGCTTTAAAAAACTCGCAATTCGCAACATCAATATATAGAAGCAAGCCAAGGGCCAAATATTTTGGAGCTAGAGTCGAAATGATTGGATTTATTACTCGGTAGAGGACCAAAATTGTCACTCTTTACGGGAATTCGGCACCCACTAAAAAATTAAATTTCAAAAAAATTAAATTTCTGTCGACTGTGTCGGAGATTTCGCCGTTTTAGGTTGACCTGCTTTTTGGACAACGTTGATGGTTTTAATGCAACGATCATAAGAAGAAGCATAATTCAGAATTACTTTTTGACCTTGAGCCATGGCATTTTGGAGAAGCGTTAAATGAACATTATTATATGCTAACTGTTGAGTGGCTGACTGAATATTTTCATTACAAACTTGAACGACTTCAACTTCATCATTGGCTTTTTTTACTTTAACAATGATGCGGTCACTCTCTTCTTCTGTCGCAATTGTCTTAACAACTCCTTCAATAGAAAATTGTCTTGCCGAGGATTGATCCCAAACAGAAACGTAGTCCTCCCAGTTGGCAAAAACAAAAGGGCTTGAACCCATAACTACAAATATTGATGACAAAATAAGTTTCATAAATCCAGCGGCCTTATAAGGCTGTTTCTTAATATTTTGTTAAACATGGAGAGCATCGTTCGTGCCAGAGGAGTTGCCGAATGGCAACCATTTTCGTTAAGCTTTTCAGGGAGTTAAAAAAGCGGCCTAGTTTCAGGCACCTACAAATACGCAGTTGGACAAATTTTGCTCAACACCTGTAAATCTTTTAAAAAGGCAAAACGTTCTTTCTCTTTTTAGGTGCAGGTGCCACCTTACATGGTGATATGCGGTGCGTATCACCATGTAAGGTGGCACCTCATGCTCTAAATCCGCAATTAAATGAGACAGTTTGATAAATATTTCTAAAAAGCATATCTTTTCAAACGACTTGTTGCGTTATGAATATCGTTGACGCATTATTTCATCGGCGGAAACTCTTTAAAACCGTATATTTCCGAGGAGATCTCACTGTGCGATTAAAGACCGTTGGGTTCATTTTTTCTATTTTCATTTATAGCTCTCTCAGCTTAGCCAACCAAGAGGCCTTCAATGACTTTCCAAGCTCTATTCCTCTTGATGATGACCGTGGGGTAGCTACAGATCTTCTCACCCCTGAAGGTGACCCGCTTTTTCCCGAGGATGCCAATCAATATAAAGACCTGAGTCAATTAGACCCTGCTTCCTCTGATATATGGAACAAAACTCCAATGCCCAATGGTGTTCCCACACTTCCGCTCAACTCTTCTGATGAAAAACTAGAATGGGTGGGAGAGGTCAACTCAGCGATCACTTGGATGACATTTCTGTCAGAGAAAAAGGGGCAGACTACAGATACCGCCAGCGAATTTTATCAAATCACATTATCTCGAAAAGCTCACAGTATTCTTATCCGAGCTCAGCTACTACAAAAATTAGGCTACCGAGTTCCACCAATTAAATATCTTCGTCACTTTCGTCTGACATTCCCGTCAAAGGGTCGTCGAGACGACTTTCTCAATCAAATGATGATCGACAAACTTGATGCAACTCCTGATCGTTGGGTAAAAAACATTGTTCAAACAGTTGCTGGCCCTAATGATGCTCAACCTGGTAAAAAAATTTGGAAAGTAACAAAAAAAACTGACGATTGCCTCTGTCTTGAAGTTCAAGATGCGGTGGCTTTTTATTCAACATCGCATATGTATAACCTCTCTGTCGGTGCAGACACCGCAAACACTTATAAAGACCGCCGTGTCTTTGAAGCCCTCCTTGTTCCTTATGGTCTCACATATGTTGATGAAAGCTTCAATATGCTAAGCTGGCAACTTGGTCGAGTGATAAATAACCGGCTCTATCTTGATTATGAGTTTGGCTATGAGTTTTTTCCCAATTACCATGACGCTCGGTGGATCGCTCGAAAAATCTTAAAACTGAGCAGAAAAGACTGGAAAGAGATTGTTCGCTTTGGTGCTTATCCAAAAGCTGTTGAATTGTTAGCCACTGAAAAACTCATTTCTCGTCGCAATGACCTTATTGGAACTTTTCGACTTCAAAATGAATTTCGTCCCATTTCTTTTGATCCAAATATCAGTTATGAGGAGTTTGGAAGCAAACAATTGGTCAATGGAAAACTTATTCAACTTCAGTGGCCAGGGTACGCACCTCATTTCGGCTATGGAGACCCCGAGTCTCCACTCAGCACTTCTGAAATGTTTGGGTTCCTTCGATCTAAAGTCTACTCCAATGTGATTTCAAATTTTATCACTGAATTCAATACTCGCTTTATGCCATCCGTAAATCTCTCAAATAAAATTGCTGAAAAAAATTATAATTTACTTTTAGACGCGCTCATTGACAGTGCCGTCAATGGAAAAGCTTTTGAAATTCCCTTTGGCTACTACACAATTCCTTACGCAGGAATCAACCTGATTGCATCCAGAGAAATTGTTGCAGGTCAAATTTTAGGAACTGAAAATCCAATTCAAATGTCTCATACAATTGGTTTTTCTGTAAATGCTGGTGAATATATTGGCTTTCATGGACTTCCTGGAGGCCTTGGTGCAAATGCCAGACTGCAAGGGGCGTTTACACGTACTTATTCTCACTTAAAACCCGTTACAAATATTAAAACAGCTCTCAAGCAACCTTATCGCAATATTGCAGTTCACCTATTGGCAAAAGACATTGGCAAAACTGTTGAACGCGTTGCTCAAGGAGAGTTTGACAACCTTGAGAATTTAAAAGGACCAGAAAAAGAAAAACTTGAAAATGAACTCCTCGACTTGGTTGGAAATTTTAAATCCAACTTTGCTGTTGGCGAGTCATTAATTATCTCCGACTATATCGGAGCCAGTGCCGAAGCCAGTTTTTTTCGCAATATTGATACTTTGACTGTTTTAGATCTTCAAATGAAAGCTCGCGCTTATTTAGATGCCAAGGCAGAAAGAAAACTCATATCAAGACTTCATATTTTCAGAAAAGATGAAAATACCATTCAAATCTATGATGACAAGGGACGGGTCACACAGTTGAGTGTGAATTTAGGTATTGATCTCTCTGGTGCTAAATTTATCAATTTAGAACTATTTAATAACTTCAATGGCTCTGCAGAGACAAAGTATTCTCAACTCAATATTGATACATCTAAGGGCGAGGATCGACAATTAAAGAATACAGGCCTCATTAGTAACCTCAAAATTCTCTATAGCCTTATTTCTAACTTTAATAAGGAGTCTCTCTACGCACGCATTGAACCCACGATTATTTCTCATGAATTTAATGAAAAAGGGACTCAATTTCGACTCTTTTGGTGGGAAACAAAATTTTTAAAATCCTTGAATGATATTACTATTCAATATGCAGGAGAGGTTGGACACTTCATTCGAGCCATTCGCGGGTTTCGCTCAGGAACCAATTGGGAAGGATTTGGTGTCAATGCGACGAATGCTGTTGTTAATGAACTTCTTCAAGAAACCGACATTAATATTGCATCAACATCTGGCTCTGACCCTGGATACACTTACAAAGGAAAATCACGATCACGCCGACTCACTTATGAAGCTCAAATTATAAAAGATCGAACAGCTCGTCCTTTTGTACAAGTTGAACATCGTTGGCGAGGTTGGTCTGCCAACAAAAAACAGCTTGATACGATTTTAGATGAAGTGAATAACACCTATCCGATTCGAGATGGAAAACCTCAACTCTATCGTCAACTGGATTTAAAAGATGTCACAAAACTTCAACTCTACAGCGTTTATCTAACCCTGAATATTTATCAAGAAGGCATTGTGAACCTTTCTCGCGTTCCTTATAAAGAAATCAAAGCTGCCTTTGAAAGAGCTGCTGCGAAACTTCCAAATAACTACTCTGGCTTTCGGCGATCTGGAGATAATCATGATTATTACCATCGCGAAGAACGCCAAAACTGGGTTTTGGCAAAAATGGGAAGTTATCAACGAATTGCACGTCGATTAAATAAAGCAATCAAGTCTGGAAACCTTCAGGCCATTGCCAAGGAAAGACTCAACCATGTAGAGCTTTTAGAAAAATATCTTCTTTGGAAAGATCTTTTCCAATTTTTAGGTGGCTCAAAAAATATCTTTGTCCAATCACGTATTGTGGGTTTCCGTGAAGGTGATGAAGGGGTCAATGCAAACTCTGGCCTTCACTCCCCTTTTCTTTCCAATTCTTATGGGATGATTGGCAGTCTTCAACCGAATGGTCCTGTGAGTTTTGTGCGAGAGAATTTAGGTCTGACTGAAGCTGAAATGTTTATTTATTGGATCATGGAAACACTATGAAAAACTCTTTTCGTATTCTCTTTATTTTATTTGTGCTAATGCTATTTGGAAAGTCATCTTTTCAACAAGGGATTCAAAAGAAAGGTGCTCAACCGTTATTGACAGTTCAAGTTTTAGTGCGAACCAAGCAAAATATCTCTAAAACTATTTCTGAGATAAAAAAACGATCGTTTGTTGTTAACGTTGAAAAGTTTGACGCTTATCCAGATTCTTATTTTGACCGACTCTTTGATGTCACACTAAAAAACTCAACAATGGCCATCAATGCATTAAAACATATTTCTGGAGTTGAAGGTGTTCACATTCCTCAACGTGTTTATTTAACTTCTATTTATCCTGCAAAAAATAATCACCCCGTAACAAATGACACCCTATTTAATTTTCAATGGGCTCTTAAAAATATTTATATTCCTGGTGATGAAACAATCAATCAACTTCCTGAACGAAGTCGAGGTCATCTCGTTAGAAAAGATCTCAGCGATGTGGATACCGAGTTTATTTCAAGTCAACCCGCTGATGGATCTATGCAAACTTATGATCTTATGATTGGACCTAAAACAGAAAGTATTGCAGATAAAGAATCTGGAAATCCCATTATTGTTGCTGTCATCGACAGCGGCATTGACTGGACTCACCCTGAACTTGAAGACGCTATTTATGTAAATAAAAAAGAATGCCCTGATGGTCGACTTGGACCTCCTCGAAGAGATGAAGATCAAAATGGTTATGAGGGAGATTGTATGGGTTGGAACTTCACTGTTTCAAAAGTGTCTCCTGCTCGCAATCGCCCTTTTGATACAATGGGACATGGAACCCATATTGCTGGTGCTTTAGCTGCTAAAAAAAATAACCAATTAGGGATTGCAGGTATTTCTTCTCGAATAAAAATCATGCCGTTAAAAGTTGTTGGTCAAGGATCCGACCTTAATGACAACACTCAATACGATGCAGATACTTTTGATGGTTTCACCAGTCAAATTGCAAAAGCCATTCGCTATGCCACTCATGAAGGAGCTCAAGTCATCAACCTGAGCCTTGGGTGGCCACGAGTTTCAAATACAGATATTGTTCAAGAAGCTATTCGAGAGGCTCTTGAAAATAATGTGACCATTGTGGCAGCTGCAGGAAATGACTCACATTCAAGTAAGATTATTCCTTGCGATTACCCAGGGGTGATTTGTGTTGGAGCTATTAATAATGATGGAACCGTTGCTGATTTTTCCAACTATGGTGGTCAAGTGGATGTCCTTGCTCCTGGGCATGGAATACTCAGCACGTACCCTATGGCATTAACTCCCAATATCTTTGATCTCACAGGTTATGAAATATTAAATGGAACTTCCCAAGCTGCTCCTTATGTATCTGCACTCGCTGCTTTATTAAAATTGAATGATCCAAAAATAACGACTGATGAAATCAAAGCACGAATGATTCTTGCATCAAGACCTGTTTTTCGTAAAAAATCTTCAGAATCAAACTCTTATCAAGTCAGTACTCAAAATATTGGTGGAGCTATTCAATTTGAAAAAACCATTGAACAAATGCCTCAACCACTCGTAATTCCACGACTGAAAAGAGTTTCATTGATTTCCTATCAACCAAAAACTCTTCATGCACAGTGGAATCTAGAAATTAAAAACTTATGGAGCCCTGCTAAGAATATACATATTGAGATACACTCACAGAAGTCGGGTTTGAAAATTTTAAAAAATAAATTTAATATTTCTGAGATGACATCTGGAGAGATCATATCCCTCCCTATCGAAATCCAACTAGAAAATGATGATATTGAAAGTGAATGGAATTTAGAAATTGAAATTTCGAGTCAAGGACAACAACCCATTCTTGTCTCTCATCAACTCCAGTTAGCTCGTGATTTCGTTGATGACGAAAAATCTATTAAAGTTTCTCTTCCCTCTGGTTTTTCAGGACAATTACGACCTGTTATTGATTTGAGAAATACCCTGAATACCCCAACGCTCTTTAAAACCTCTATTAATGAGGCTGGTACAGAGTTTTCTATTCAGTTTTATCAAGTTATCAATAATGCAGAGCTAAAAACTTCTGACCCCATTATTATTCCTCATCTTCACCTGACCCCAAGTGGCCTTCGAACAGAAGGGCAAAATATTCAAGTTTTAAGTGAAGACCTCAACGGAGACGGCCTTGAAGAATATGTCATCGTAGGAATTTATACCGATGAGGATGGACAAAAAGATTCTATTCAACTCTCTTATTTGAACCATCTATTTCAACCATTGTATGGCCCACTTTCACATCTTACCACCCCTCTTATGTATGCAGCCCCTACTTTTTCGAACATCAAGTTTATTGAATTTTCAGTTCCTCAAGTGGGAAAAATAAAAACTCCTATCTTTACTTTTGAAGGAGGGGTCACTCCAGAAAAAGATCGCCCTTCTCCTTTTGAATTTAAAGATCCTTATAATGCTCAAAAAGGAATTTTTGCTATTGTTCCTAAAGTTCAAGATAATCAACTTATTGGTGAGGTAAGAAAAGTGGATTCTTTTGCTTTTCTACAAAATCTTATGAGCCGAATTCATGTTCGAGATGTTGATAGAATGGAACTTATAGGACTTCTTCCACAAAATGCAAAAAATCTC
>JAGRAB010000119.1 GCA_020435085.1 Bdellovibrionales bacterium
GTCTTGAGGAATTTCATAATTTTCTTGATTAGAATTTAAAACAATAAAGATCTCTTCAAGAGTTTGTGGAGCCACAACAGGCTTGAGCTCCACGTCCTGGCTCAGGCCATATTGACTTTTCATTACGTTTTTGACGGTAGCAATAGGAAATCCTTTTGGAAAAATATTGTCGAGTCCACTTGTTACAACCAGGTCACCCACTTGAACATCATCGCCACGCTTTAAATATCTCAATCGGCAAAGATCTTTCGAGCTGCCCTCAACAATGCCACGAGCTCGAGATCTTTGGATAATTGCGTCAATAACTGCATATCGATCTGTAAGAAGTAAAATTTGAGAAGTGTATGTGGAGGTTCGAAAGACATAGCCGACAACACCACCAACCGTAATTGCTGCGAGGTGTTTTTTTACACCTTGAGCAGTCCCTCGGTTGATGGTGAGTGTTTTATGGTCAGGAAGAAGGTCTTTTCCAATGACTTTTGCAGCAAGAAGCTCCATTTTTGACTTTTGTTTAAAACCAATAAGCTCACTCAGTCTTTCGTTTTCTAATTTTAACTCTGTCAACGTTCCTAGCTGGGCTCGAAGTTCAGCATTTTGCTGAAAGAGCTCTCGATTTTTCAACTTAATATCAATTAAATCTAAATAAAGGGCTGTTGTTCCCCGAACTCCAGAGCTAAATTCTGAGTAAAGCCCCTGTAAACTGCCTAATGCAAAGGCAAATGGTTTTAGGGACCAATGACTTTCCTCGGGATTGCGCGGCTCGTTAACACTCAGAAGTGGAATCGCAACCACGGCAATGAGGACAACAATTTTGCGGATATCAAGGTTAATAAAGTTCAAGTTGTAACTCCTGAGTTAATAACTTAACAAATTCAATCATTAACTGCTACAAATGTCCTTGAAAATTTTAAAGAAAACTTTAGACTTTGAAACCCTACGGAGGCCATATCATGTTTAATAAAATTAGAAAGCCGGGACGAGCAAAAGGAATCACGGCATGGGTTTTGTTTAGTGCCATTATTTTGGTATTTGTATTTTTTGGAACAAATCCTGGAGGAGGAGGAATTCAAAAAGGTGGACCAGCCGCCATTGTGAACTCCAAGCCAATATCCATTGCAGAATTTCGCCAGCTTTACGAACGCTTCAAAGAGCAAATGCAATTTGATGTGAATCAGCTTCCAGCTCAACAACGGAATCAAATAGAAATGAGCACAAGGCGTCGTGCTTTGGAAACATTGATTTCTCGAGAAGTTGTGGCACAAGCAGCAATGGACAAAGGGTTAACAGTTTCTAGTGATGAGCTGGTGGATTACATTCGAAACATTACAGCCTTTCAAGAAGATGGTCAGTTTCGACGTGAACTTTACATGAACTATTTGAACTATATCCGTAAAACTCCTGCAGAATTTGAACAGGCTCTACAAAGAGATATCATTGTCAATGATATGCAAACGCTTTTTAATGATGGCTTATTACCAGTTAAAGGTGAGGCAAAATATCAGGCTCAGCTAGCTGAGACAGAAGTCAACTTTGGAGTGGTGCGATTCTCAAAAGAACAGTTAGAAGAATCTATCCCTGTTTCAACTAAAGAAATTACTGATTATTTAACCAGTACTGATGGTGCTCAATTGGCAAAAAGTTACTATGAGTCCAATAAAGCAGAATTTGATATTCCAGAGCAGGTACGAGCCCGTCATATTTTAATTATGGCAGATCCCAATGATAGTAAGGCCGTTGAAGAAGCAAAAAAGAAAATAACAACTGCCAGTGAACGAATTAAAAAAGAGGGTTTTGAAAAAGTCGCAAAAGATATGTCAGATGATACGCAATCAGCTAAAAAAGGTGGTGATTTGGGTTATTTTGGACGCGGAAGAATGGTGCCTGCATTTGAAGAGGCGGCCTTTCAATTAGAAAAAGGAACAATAAGTGCGCCCATTCAAACGCAATATGGATTTCATCTCATTCAAGTTGTTGATAAAAAGCTGGCCGAGACAAAAGCGTTTGATACAGAAAAAAATCATATTGCTAAAAAATTAATTGCAAGAAGTAAAGTGGACCAAGTTATTTCGGTTCTTAATGGAAAACTCAAAGCAAAAGATGAAAAAGGAGTCGATCAAGAACTTCATCAACTCGGGTTTAAGTGGGAAGAAACAGGGGATTTTTCTTTGTCTGAAAGTATGGTTCCTTTAATAGGCTCTGAAGATCGTATTGTGACAGAGGCCTTTCACCTCACTCAAAAAGGTCAAATGCCAGGAGAGGTTTTAAACTCCAACGGAGAGTATTTTCTTTTGAAACTCAAAGGTTTAAAAATTAAAGATCTTTCTGACGTCAAAGAAGAAGATATTGAAAAACAAGAAGTTGCGATCAATCGCCGTTCTAATGAAGTCTTTAATAAATGGGTTTCCACTCAAAGAGATGCGGCAAAAATTCGACGAAATGAGCAATTATTGATTGTTCAGTAAGTTTTTGGGTTTTTAATCACAAAGAATACGCCTGAGAATAAGGTAGTAGTGTAAAGGCATAATTTGTGTGCCACGATTATGCCCACACATGGCCGTATTTGGGTTTGGGCATGTGGAAGTAGCATTTTTTATGAGATAACTCTTATATTCGTCGTCAAGACCAAATAGGTGCCCCATCTCGTGAAAATGATTAAAGGCGGCATCTGTCGACCAACGTTTAAAATAAGGGCCTCTTGTATCTTTCTTCTAGATATCTACGTTTTTTACATGGTCATAACGAGCATCTTGATGAATTTTGACATCCATTTTTAATGGAAATTGAAAATAATCTGTTTTGCGATTCCAAAAATCAATGGCTCCCGGCCAAAAAAAGGTTTCCAATGCATGTTTGATCCCAGGAGTTAATTTATCGGAACGAAAGTGAATGATTGAATCAAGGCG
>JAGRAB010000120.1 GCA_020435085.1 Bdellovibrionales bacterium
TTTCATCATTATCCCAATGACACCGACTTAACGCTAATCGCTCTTCAATAGAATTCATAATAAAGCCAATAACTAAAATGATTAAAAAAATCACTGTGAATAAATAAAGAAACTCCACTAATTTTACTGGGTACCTTAGCCAAGAAAATGGAATCCATAATACAACTAAAAAAATAACTGCCGGAATAGCTAAAAATTTAACTCCAATAAGCTTCCATTCTTTCAATTTTTCTCGAATCCTCTGCCAAGAGACATCTACAAATTGACTGGATTGTAAGTACTTTTGAAATCTCTTTTCATCTAATAAATCCACACGTGATTTGATAATTTCTTTTAAAATAATATGGGAGTTTTTTAATGCCGATAAAAACTGTAGCTTTTGTCCATTTTGAGTCAAAAGAGAAAACCCACCTAAAAATCGAGGTGATAAAAAAGATAAACGAATTTCTTTAATCTCTTGAAAGGAAATAACATACCTTTTTTTTCTAAAAATTCTTACAAGATGATCTTCATAAAGTTCATATGTAGCTAGTATTCGCGGGCGAAATACAAAGAAAATACGCACCAGTAACGATAACGGAACACTGCAAGCAAGAATTAATTTACCAATAGCTAAAAGCGTTTCTTCCTCTAAAACCTCGGCTAGCCTGTAACGAATAATAATTAAGCAGGCAAGAATAAGAAGGCCAATAAAAAAACGATAAAAAAATATTGTTGCATTTCGATAGCGAAAAACAGCCAATTGATCTTTCGTTGTCATTATTTTTAGTTTATGAAGAATCTCACCAGACGCAAGAAAAAAGGGAGATCTTTAAGATCTCCCTTTTGTTTTCAGGCTTTTCTAAGAAAAATATTAATATGTGTAACAGCCAAGACGATAGCAGTAGCGTGAATATCTATAGCAGGTATTCATCGCCGTTTCCTGTGCCACATAGGGGCTGTAAGAAACAGAAGAATAGCGTTCACCATACTGGTTTTGTGCATAACAAATTGTCGCACGATAAACTGGTGGCAATGGTCGACGAATAGGAGGTCGACGATAAACCGGTGGGCGCGGATGGCGGTGTGGTGGCCGGTAAACGGGCGGACGTGGATGACGATGTGGTGGTCGACTCACGGGTGGGCGGTGTGCTGGCGGACGAGGACCATGCCCAACACGACCTCCACCACGACGCCTTTGCATAACAAAGCCCTCTTCTGCCACTTGCATTTGTTCTTGGTCTATAACCCCTAAATGCTCTAAGAGTTGCTCAATTTCTTCTGCTGATTGTAATTGTGTCTTTGTGCCATTGGATTCAGCCATAGCCACTGGGCCAATAAATGCCAAAGTCGCTAGGGCTGTAAAAAAATACTTAGTCTTTTGATACATAGTTTCCTCCCCAAAAATAGTTTCTGCCCCCAGTTCTATTGGACTTTCAGTCAATGTCATTAAAAAGTCAGAAATTGTAAAAAATGTGAAACAGGTAGAGGAAAAGGGATTATATTATAACCTACTGAAATTACTTGTATTTTCCCACAGCCAGAGGGCCGGGAGAAAATTATTTTTCATAACATGAAAAATTTGAGAGTTTGTTCTGAGTATCTTTTAAAATTTAAAACTAAAATCAAGATGAGCACGATTATATTCTGTTTCTGTTGTTGAAACAGATCTTTTCGCTGAAAAATAGGTCAACAGAATTTCTGAGTTTTTAAAAATACCATAACCCACTGAAACTGTATGACCTTTCACATCTGTTTTTCCATCTGCAAAATCACTGTCTTGAAGAGAGGCAATCACAGCATCTTTTTCTACTTTTCGGTAGTTATACCCAAACGACCAATCACCAACATTTTTCACTTTGCCAATGCCAAAACCAGCAATGTATCCCGTATTATCATCACTTGGATCTGAGTTTTGAACATAGTTCACATAAACAGAACTTGGCATATCAGCCACATCAGCCTTCAACTCCACAGTTCCTTCAATTAAATTATAATCATACTTGTAGACAGTACTTGATGCCGGATCTGTATAAGTTGTATTACCGTTGGCACTAGAAATAACATCAGAATCCTTAATATTTGCAAAAACATAGTTTCCAACGGCAAGTTTTAATGAAGGCTCTCCCATACTGAATTCTGCCCCAATTTGACCGCCAATAAGGCCTTTATCAGAAGTATCATTAGTACTGTTTCCTTCACTCAACCAAAAAGCACCAAAGTTAGCGAGATAAGAGACCGAGTCACATTTACAACTGTAATTGTAAGAAAGCCCCTCTGGAGTCCAATCACCATCCCAAATCAGCTGACTTTTTTGTGCGACATAGAAGGGTTGATTCACCTTTCCTAAGTTGATTGTGTTCGATTCTGTGACTTTCCACTCTGCAAAGGCTAAATCCACCCAAAATGGATCATTGGCACCAGCATCGTCAAAAGTTTCATTTCCAGAAGTTCTGGTTTTATCGGAAAAATTGGTATAAGCACTTCCTGTTTCTCCAGTGGCTAATCGAAGGTGTAATTTTAAATTTTCATCGACCTCTCCAACAACAGAGAAACGAGCACGCATTCTTTGACGATGTCGATCGAAATCCTTGGTTTTATCGTCTACCATTTCATGACGGTAACGAAAGTCCACCCCCATCTTTACTTTGTCTGTCCAATTCATTTCTTCACCAAAAGCAAAAGATAGTGAAGTCAAATAGCTTAATGCCATAAGCGAAATAAAAATGAGTGCCCTCATGTATGTCCTCCCGATAATGATTTACCACAGTGTTAATGGGAGAAGAATTCGAGAGTCAATATTCTCTTTTCATGACCAATTGAGCCAATCAAAAATTCAAAATAGATGTCAGTAAACTTTTAGAATTCTGTTGATTTTGTGTCAGGAAAAGAAAAAGCCCTCTATAACGACAGACAGAGGGCTTTTTTGCAATTTTCAATTTGCTCACTAATTAGTAACCCAGAGTGACATTGTGCCATTCAGGCTTCAGCATACACTGTTTCGAATTCAAGTTGAGTTGTCGCTCTGGACTAAACTCTGCACGAAGAATGTACTCTTTACCCTTTTTCACTTTTACAGAGCGAGTGAGTACAAGAACAAGTCCACTTTGTTGCTGACTTGGTGTTTTAAGAGCATATCGCTTTCCATTTGTTGCCAAGATATAGTTACCTTCGTTTGCTAATATCAAGCGCACTTGTTTTGTTTCCATTTCACGGTTCGCAATAAACTTAATCCCTTGCTTCATATTATAGAGGCTTAAGTTTTTAACATCAGAGACTGTTGTTACGATATCACCATTTTTATTCTTTAACTGAATCTGAACAACTCTTAAGATAACGTCGTCAATTTGAATGTCTTTACATTTTTTATAACATTCACGCTTTGCTTCTTCTTCTTTATCAGACCCATTATTATCACCGTCGTTGTCATCTTCATCATGGTCTTCGCCACCATTGTTAGATC
>JAGRAB010000121.1 GCA_020435085.1 Bdellovibrionales bacterium
AAAAACATTTTTTGTTGATGGTTTGAAAGCTCAGTTTCCCGACTCACGTGTTTTCAAACTTGATATTGGCGGTTTATTAGCAAATGGTGGACAAAGTGTGGACCCAGAAAAACTTCGAAGTCTTTTTAGCGAACTTGATAAAATCGGACAAAAAGAACGAGTGATTTTAGTGATCGATGAAATCCATCGCATCACAGGTATCGGACAAGGACAAAATTCTTTAGCTGAACAATTAAAAATTCCTTTAAATAATCCAAATGTCCGAGTTGTTGGCCTCACAACAAAAAAAGAATACGATATGTATATCGCAGGTGATGAAGCACTCGTTAGACGATTTCATCCACTTTATTTTGATCCACTTACAAAAAATGATATTTTGACGATTCTTCGTGGTGAAGCCAATAAAATTATGAATGAAGTTCGACAAGATGGTTTGAAAATTCAGGTCACTGCGGAAGCTCTTGAATTAATTGCTGAAAGGGCCTCTGAATTTATTCCACGAAGAAATGCTCCTGATGTACATGTTGACGTTTTGGATGCCGCAAAAGCCATGCTTATTCGCCAAATAAAAAATGGATCCAAAGAAACTATTCAAAAAAGAACTGAGCTCGTTCACATAAAGGAAGAAATTAAGTTTTTTGAAAATCAATTAAGTTTTAACCCTGATGATGTGGACTCAAAAAAACAATTAGCTACTTTGGAAAAACAAAAATTAGAAATAGAAAATCAACTCCGCCAAGGCGGTCAACCTGTAACTGATGTAGAAACTCAACTCAATGAGGTGCGGGCAGAGATTGAAAAACAACAAAGAAGTCAAAGTGTTGAACGCTTTCAAAAAATATTAGAATTAAAAAATCAAGAGAGTCAGCTTGTGGAAAAAATGAAATCCCAAGATTTACAAGTGAAATCCACTGTCGCAAAAAACGGTGTTCTTACAGTTGGAAAAACAGAAGTTGCTCAAGCCATTTCTAGTTTTACAGGAAATGCATTTCCTATTGATGTGATCTTAGGAACTGATAGCGAGCGAATTAAAGGTTATAAAGATTATGTTTCAAAAAATGTGATCGGCCACGAAAGAGCTAAACAAATCATTTCTGATACTTTAAAAATTGAGAATGCCAATATCCAAAAGAAAGCCCCTCATCAAGGTGTGTATCTTCTTGATGGTGCCAGTGGAAACGGTAAATCCACGTTGGCAGAAAAAACCGCGGAAGCCCTTGGAAGACAGTTTGAACGCGTTTATATGACAGACTATCGTAATGCCGCCGATGTCTGGAAAGCCATCGGCTCATCCTTGGGATATGTTGGCAATGAAAAAGGTGGTCGTATCACCAATATTATTGGAGAAAACCCTCGCCTTGTATTTGAACTCGCTGAGTTCGATAAAGCTTCTACTGAAGTGAAAGACCTTTTTTACCAAGCTTTTGAGCATGGCTTCATTGAAGATGGCAGAGGTCGACGTATTTCAACAAAACATGTGATGTTCTTTTTAACTGTGAATACCTCTGCCGATTATTTAGCTATGAAAAAAGGAAGTGAACTACGCTTAAATTTTGAAATTCAAACTTTATCTCGAGCTGGAGTTGCTGAAGAGGATGTAAAAAGAATGTCTGAAGTTGAACGTACCCAACAGACGATGGAGCAATTACAAGTCGAAAAGGGAATTTCTCAGGCTCTCCAAGGTCGTTTAACAGCTAATATGGCAACCGACGCACTCAATTATGAACAAGCAAAAGATGTTGCTAAAATTATGTTGGACAATACTTTCACGAAGCATCTCTTAATAAAAGATAGTGTGGAACTGCACTTTTCAAAAGCTCTTATAGAAGAAATTGCAAAGTATGGCTATGATCCTAAGTACGGAGGCCGCTCTCTTCGTGAACTCATGCGAGATGGTGTGGCTAAGGCACTTGCTGACTTAAAAAGTAACCATGGAGATTTTCAAAAAGGCGATATTTTAAATATTGATATCCGTGTTGAGAATTTCGGAAGTACCGACCGCTTGGAGTTTATTGCCGAACGCAATGGAAACTCCTCGGAGCGAGCTATTTCGCAAGTAGATCAAGCCGTGAAATATGCCATTGAAGAGCAGGCAAAAACATCTAGAGCCGCTGTTGCAGAAAGTAATGGTCAAATTGGAAAACCTCGTGGTGAATCGACAAAAGAACGAGTGAAATTTGAATTGGCAAAGCCGGGACGCAAAGGAAAGTAATGACACGCCTACTCGTCTCATACCTTATCGTTTTCCAAATGATTTTTTCTCCCTGGGCCCATGCTCAAGGAGCAACGGTAGAGTTTCACAATAATCTCCCCTTTGGAAAACTTTTAGATCCGAAAGCCTTTGCTTTAGCAGGTCACCTGGTTTGGGAATCCAATGTTGAACTTCGCGCCCGCGCCCAACAAAAAGCCTGGGATTTTGGAGCTTCAAAAGCCAAGGGAGCCAAAGGGATTATTACCCATGCTGGGCAAACGATGGTCA
>JAGRAB010000122.1 GCA_020435085.1 Bdellovibrionales bacterium
AAAACAGTGACTTACTCAAAACATGAGTCCGTTGCCATTTTAGATGCGATCAAAAAACAAAAATTAGATTTTATCTTTTTCCAAGGAGCCCAACATGGAATTACAAATAGTCACAGATATCCCACGCAAGCCGCCATTTGTTAAAAATATAAAAAATCGATGGATTGATTTAAAAATACGAAAATTTCAACCTAAAGTACGATTTGAAATTCCTTTTAATAAATACTTAATTAAAACTGTCGACTCTCCGTTTGAATTACGCGAAGTCTTAAAGTTGAGAAAATATGTATTTTTTGAAGATGGTATCGCTCATGACAACTTCGAGCTTTATGACTTTGATAAGTACGATCTTTTGGGCGATCATGTCGTCATCAAAAATCAAGAGTCGGGAAAAATTGTTGGTACTTACCGAATTATGTGTACTCATTTTACTGATGATTTTTATTCAGAAAATGAATTTACTATCCAAAATTTTCTCAATAAACCTGGAGTCAAAATTGAATTGGGCCGTGCCTGCATTGAACCCGAACATCGCAATGGAGCTACAATCGCTCTTATCTGGAAAGGTTTGGCTCGATTTGCCATCCTCGTTGGAGCCCGCTACATGTTTGGGTGTGCAAGTCTCTCGACCATAAACTCCTACCTTGCTCACGAAATTATGCGTGAACTCGATCGACAAGGCCATACAGACCACAGTTATGACATTTATGTCAGACCTGAATTTTCAGCAGGACAAATTTATTATAATTCAGGACTGCTGACTCAAGATAATATTGAAAGCTCTATTCCTCCTCTTTTGAGGTCCTATATTTCGGCTGGCGCGAAAGTATTAGGTGGACCTGCTTTCGATGATCAATTTCAGTGCTCCGACGTTTTCACAGTTATCGATTTAGCAAATATGAATGAAAAGTATCGTCGCCGATATTTTTAATAAGGAGAATTTATGCGGCCCATTTTTGCTATTGTTAAAATAACTTCCGTCTTGTTTTTTATCGTCGTTTTTTTGATGCTTTCGGGCGGCCTTGGCTTGATGATTTCCTCTCGCTGGAAATTAACAAAATACCGTAGTTATTTAATTTCATTTTTTTTATTTTTTTGTCGTTTTATTCTTGGGATAAAAACTCAGTTTAAGGGTGAATCTTTAGATGCGAGTTCACATCTCTATGTAAGCAATCATCTTTCTTATTTGGATATTTTGGTGCTCTCATCACAAATTCCGTCGAGCTATGTGACATCAGTTGAAATCAAAGAAACTCCCTTTCTTGGAGCCATCGTTCGCGCCGCTGGATGTCTTTTTGTTGAAAGGCGCGATAAAAGCAACCTTGAAAATGAAATTTCAGAACTCACCGAAGCCTTAGCCAACGGGCTAAATGTAACAATATTTCCTGAAGCAACAAGTACGAATGGCGACCAAGTCTTAAGATTTCGTCGTCCACTTTATAATGCGGCTATAAAAAGTAAAAAAAATGTCGTTCCTCTCTGTATCAACTATCAAAGTATTGATAAAAAGCCCATAGACACTCTTAATCGCGATCATGTTTTTTGGTATGGGAGCATGAGTTTTTTACCGCATTTATGGTCAGTTTCATTACATCGAAAAATTGACGTCGATGTAACAGTTTTAGATGCCATAATGCCCACACCAAAGATCACGGCACAACACCTTTCTGAGATAAGTCACCAAAAAGTGAGCAGTACATACAAGGCACCTCGCTTAGTTACACAAAATCATTCTCATGGCATTTTTAAGGAGGAATTTATATGAGAAATCAATTCAACGCTCTCGAAAAAATAAAACCGTCTCCGTCATCTCATTATTTTCCTGAACTCAATATTATCACCGCGGAAATTCATCAGGGCCAGTCAAAACAAGGGGTGCGAAAAGGTGGGAATGAGCTACTTAAAAATTACCTCATTAAAAATTTAGCTTCAAAATATTTTGATATTAAAAACTATAATGGTTCAGAAGCTCGATTCCCGAAACTAACACGTAAAAATCATCCGTATTTTCATTTATTCAAAACGACAAAAAAAGTTGTGAACGAACTTTCTCAGACACTGATTTTAGGGGGCGATCATAGCCTTTCTTTGGCAACCCTTCCCGCTATTCAATCCCATTACTCAAACCTAAAAGTTTTATGGGTTGATGCCCATGGGGATATCAATACACCACATACTTCACCGTCGGGTCACCTCCACGGAATGCCAGTAGCAGGGTTACTTGGGTTATTTCCATTAGCAAAAGAACCTGGCTGGGAATGGTTTCGCCCCTGTTTGAACCCCGAAGACATTGTTTATGTAGGGGTGAGAGATCTTGATTGGGGTGAAAAAAGAATTATTGAAAGTCATGGGATTCGTGTTTATACCGCCGAAGACGTAAAAACTTTGGGGATGACCTCTGTAATTACAGCAGCACTCAATGAATTGAATCCTGATGGCATGCACCCTCTTCATGTAAGTTTTGATGTGGATAGTTTAGACCCGAGATTTGCTCCAGCAACAGGCCTTCACGTTCCCAATGGGTTAACTTTGCAAGAGGCCATTGATCTGGCTTCCTATGTAAAATCCACTCAAAATTTGGTGTCATTAGAAGTTGTCGAGTTCAACCCGGACTCTGCCAAATTCCCGTTTGAAGTGTCTCTCACCCGCTCCTGCCTCGAACGCATCATCCAAAACTTCCTCTAAAAAAAGTACCTGCTTCCTTTTTACAACCACAATGCGTTAGGAGTTGAGAATGAAAACAGGGCAAAATCATCTTTGGAGTTTAATTCGGTTTATACGCAATACACTTAAGCTCTACGCAAATCGGAGTGGGCAAGCAATTCACTTCAACTGTTGTCCGCGTCGGACCAATTTCTGCAAAGTAACGGCCGTATACTTTATTAAATTTATGAAAATCATCTGCCATGCTGGTTAAGAAACACGTGACATCGACAACATCATTTAACGATGCACCAGCCTCTTCTAAAACAGTTTTAATATTTTCTATTGTAGATTCTGTTTGTATTTCAATGTCATGAGCCACCACATTGCCTTCGGCATCTGTAAATGTCCCAGGGATATTATGAGTATCTGGCCTTCTCGGACCCATACCTGAGACAAAAATAAAGTCACCCACACGCCTTGCATGAGGATATGGTCCTACTGGAGGAGGTGCTTTTTTTGATTCAACTTTCATTTCCAACTCCTAGCGCGTTGTGGCGCAAAAAAGGAAGCAGGTACCTTTTTTTAAAAGTACCAGCGATCGTGGTCAGGATCCCATTCGTCCCACGTGTCGATGCTTTCAAGTTTATTCAAATAATTTTCAGGAACAATTCCTGGAACCAAAAATGCTTTTTGTCGTTTGAGTGGATAAGGATTTCGCAGCTCAAAACCAAGAACACCTAAAATCCCTCGAGCAACATACCAAGTCGCTTGCGGGTTCCAACCATGAGCTATTTTAATTACGACACCAAGTCCATCCGGAAAATCTTTATGTGCAATGGCAAGACCTAAGAGTCCATCAGCTCCCTCTTTGGCAATCACTTGTCCATGACAAGACTTCATGATTGTCGTATCGAGCCGATTAAAACCACCGACCAAATCAGGCTCTCTCACCATAGCTTCCCAAATCCAGTCTTCGTTGCGATTTTTAGCCAGTCCCGCATAGCATCGACCCAGCTCATTTACAGTCATGGCCACTGTAGGCAAACCATCACCGTCTCTTGCGATTTTTAAGGGTTCAAAATCTTCACCGACGTAACGTTGAACCACTTTCATATATTCTTTAAATACATTATGAGAAGGTAATGTGTACCCAACTCGACTCCAACCTTTAAGTCGACACCCTTTCAAGATAGCTGCATGATGCCCGCTGGAGTTATTGTACCACCTACGAGGACGACGCACCTGACGACCAAACTGTACGAGTGGCAAATCTAAAGGCGTTTGCATAAGTCCCCACTCAGACTCTGCAAGAAGAGCTTGAGCTGCTGCCACATGTTCGGCCGTTCCATTGTGAGAAGCTACACTAATGGCTTTCTGTTTCCAATCCGTACAGCTCTCTAACTCTTTTGCAAAAACTTTTATATACAATGGCTTCATCATCGAACGTCCGTAACAAAGCACATTTCCACCAAAAGAATGAATTTTTTGCGTTCCCGAATACCATGCAATGGCTCCATGAATAGTATTTTCACTCACGCCATTGCGCCGATAATCCACCAGCGGTTCCCACTCAACATCTCGTCCCGTAGGAATGCGTGCTTCTTTTTCACCAAAAGGACTTGATGGATAAACGTCCTTTTCGTCAAAGTTCAATTTCATACATCGGCTCCTGAAAAAGGATTGGGTTCTGAATTGCTTTGCATATCACTATTCGAGCCCAAAACGTTGCGTTCACCTTTGTACGAATCCAAATCATCTTCATCAAACTCTAAATCTCGTGCCGCTTTATTTGCGGGAGTTAACCCCACAACAGCGGCTCCCGTTCCGCATACCGGTTGGTATTCATAAATTTTCCCCGTGTAGAGATTATTTTGCCCCATCACTGCCGATAACCACCAAAACGGTTTAAAGCTTGTCACCTTTGGAATTCGTGCCTCTTTATGAAACTGTCTTGAAAGTTGAGAGACATCTTCGAGTCGTCCTTCTCCTAAAAATTCTAAAAACTTAAGATTCCACTCTTGATCTTTTTTGGAGTGAATATGATCATCCTTTGGTGCTACGTGCTCAGTGTGCAATCGGTTTGAAAGTGAAGTAATAGAAACCACAGCTGCTTTCTTCCCTGTTTTTTCCAGAGCATCTCGCACCGCTTTGCCGTAAACCACCGTTTCAGCGCGATCGGAATAAATATTTGATGAAACAATCACGACCGGCAAACGATTATTTGGATTGATTAATTTCAACACCACCACGGAACCGGTATCAATAGGAAATCCATGATAATCAATCAAGCGAGATGTTAGACCTCGATTTTTACAAGATTCATTGAGTGCTTTTGCAAAATCAACATCCATTTTAAATTTATAGGGAATTGAACCCAAGGCATGAAACTGATCGTCCACGTGCACCCACTCAGGCTCTGGGCGTGCTTGAATTTGATGACCAATAATACTTGGCCAGTAAGTGCTATAAAGAACTAAAACGTCAGCTTCAGAACTTTCAATATCTTTTTTTACTTCATCAAAGGCATTTCGAATTTTCAACCAGCCAGGATTTGCCTCAGGAGTGAGTAACAAATGCGGTAACCCCGGGAGCACATAACCTTTAACAACCACATCTTCTCGATTTGCAGAAGTTGTTTCATCTTTTTGGTTTTTATCTTTTTTGTTTTCTATTTGCACATCACTCATACGTCAGCTCCTTGATTGAGATGATCCCATTCCACAACGGCGTTTCCAGTTCCGATCACAGTTCCATAGCCATGAAGAGTGGCTGGATAATCGGGAAGATCTAATGCACTGAGCATCCAAGAGAGTGACCCGCCGTCAGTTTCGGCAGTGGCCTGCTCGGTGAAGTCACTCATAATATCAATCACCTCTTGAGTTTTTCCTTTGCGAAAAAGGTCAATCATTCGCATATCCCAGAGATATTGATTGTGATTATTAATATGTTCTTTCGACATATCTTCTACAATAGGGCTTTCTTTCACAAAATGTCGATGAGAGAGCGAATTGCTTGCTAATAGCACAGCTCGTTTTCCACTGGCTTCGACGGCCTTTTTTGTTGCCTGCCCTAACTTCATCATTGTTGCTTGCATGACATCCATATTAAAATAGCGAGCTCCTCCATTTGAGGAGATTCCTACGATAGGCTTGTCCCAGCTGGGGTTTGTCATATGCCCACTAACAATTGTTCCGTAGTCGACTCGGTAATCAGGATTTCGCATCATTTCTGTAACCATCCCTAATTTTTGTGCTTCATCATGAATCGCTTCAGCCAATTCAACATCGACTTTTAAATCATAGGAAAACCGAAAGAGATTCGGAAAAATTGGATCCACTGAAAGACCTTTAAATTTTTCGACTCCTAGAAAGTGAGTTCCCACTTGTGTGCGCCAATGAGGAGAGTGAATAATTAATACGTCGTAGTCTTTTTTCTCTAAACTTTTTCGAAGACGCTCGTAGCCCCATCGTAAGGTCTCCCACCCACATTCAGACCGTGGTTCATTTTGTGGTGGATTTTCTGCATACACCAAATGTGGAGGGTGAGGTGCAAGAGCTCCTGCAATTATTTGCCCCTTCTTTGCCATAAATGCTTCTTCCTTTCGTTTATAACGCGATCGAAACCGTTTTTAATTCTGTGTAAAAATCAATACTGTGACTGCCACCTTCACGGCCTTGCCCAGAGGCTTTAAAGCCTCCAAATGGAACACGTAAATCTCGATTAAGCCATGTATTAATCCATACAGTGCCAACATCAAGACCGGCTGCTAACTTGTGTGCTTTCGATAAATTCTCTGTCCAAATACTTGCCGACAAACCATAAGGGCTATTATTTGCCCATTTCGCCGCATCATGATTGTATTTAAAAGGTGCTACAGTTACCACGGGTCCAAACACTTCGGTTTGATGAAGTTCGGAACAGTTACTGATATCCGTAATTATCGTAGGATTTAGAAAATAGCCATTTTTCAATTTTTCTGGCAATCCCTCTGGCCTGTCACCGCCGTAGATAATTTTTCCTTTGTCTTTTCTTGCAAGATCAATCAGTGATTTCACTTTTAAATAATGTGGCTCACTCACTAGAGGGCCCATAAATGTTTTTGGATCTTGTGGATCACCCACTTGTAGTTCTTTTGTAGCTGCGACAAATTTTTCTAAAAACTCGTCATAAATTTCTTCTTGAACAAGAATTTTTTCGCCACACAAGCAGACTTCGCCTTGATTCATAAAACTGGCTTGAATCACACCAGGAATTGTCTTTTTTAAATCGGCATCTTTTAAAACAATGGTTGCATTTTTTCCGCCCAACTCAAGCGAGACTTTTTTAAAATGACTAGCTGTTGATTTTAATATTTTCTCACCCGTAGCCGTGCCACCTGTGAATGAAATCAACGGAACTCCTGGGTGAGAGACCAATGTTTGCCCCACGGTCTCCCCGCGACCAAGAACAATATTACAAACGCCTGGGGGAAGACCCGCTTCATTAAAAATGGCTCCAAGTAGAGAGGCGGTTTTAGAAGTGAACTCTGATGGCTTACAAACGGCTGTGTTTCCACACGCCAGAGCTGGGGCGATTTTCCAAGTTAATAAATAAAGTGGGAGATTCCAGGGAGAAATTAATCCCGCCACACCCAGAGGTTGTCTCAAAGTGTAATTTAAAAGTTTTCCGTCTTTATCCGTTGCCATTTCAGTATGGTGAAGAATCGCACCCGCAAAAAAACGAAAATTTAAAGCCGCTCGTGGGATATCCACTTTTTTTGCCAAAGCCACAGGCTTTCCTTGATCTTGAGATTCGGCAAAGGCAAGGGCGTCGGCATTGGCATCAATTAAATCGGCTATTTTATAAAGAATTTCTGCGCGCTTTTCGACTGGGGTTGACTTCCACTTCTCAAACGCTTTATTGGCAGACTGAATGGCAAGAATCATATCCAATGAGTCGGAATCTGCGACTTTTGAATATACGCCACCGGTCGATGGGTCAAAATTGTCCAAGTACTGACCCGACTGTGGCTCTGAATATTCTCCATTAATGAAATTCAATAATTTTTCCATTGGGAGTTACCTTTTCAGTTTCAAGTCTTTATCATTTTTAAATACAAAGGGATAACTCACTCGATGTATTTTTTGAGTATCTCTTGTAGGGAGTTGAAAACGCATCGTTGCAATCGCCTGTTTCATGCAATTCGCTAATGTTTCGCTGCTGATATCGGATTTCTCTACAGCAACATTTGAAATTTGCTCTTGTCCCGTTAAATACGAAATATCCCAAGACAGGCTCATTTCACCTTCGAGATTATTATTTTCTTCAAGAGCTTTTTTGTAGCAATAGCTTAATTTATCATTTTGACTCGTCACTGTTTTTTGAATCGATAGCTCTGTTTCTTTTTTTTCTACAAACGCACAACCGGCCAAAACGCCAATAAGCTCCAAAACTAATATCACTTTTACAAATTTTATCATTACAACAACTTCCTTCTTTCATTTAAAGTTCAAGTCTATTTTTTAAAACCGCAAAAAGTGTTTCGTATGGGATTTTTTTAAGTGTTTTTATTTTTCAAAGCTCCAGCAAGCGGGACGCGTTTGGCCGTGAGGCCAATGCTGGGGAGGACAGGAGTCCGCCTTTGAAGAATAAAAACACTTAAAAAATAACCCAGACTAAGCCTCAACTAAGGGCCTCACTTCTTCCATAAACATCCTCATAGAACCCTTCACCATCTCATTGTCGTGATTATTAAAATCAAACCAAAGCATTAAGCGATCTTCCGGGTGATATTTCTCTTTAATCTGACCCGCGATTTCTTCTGGGTTTCCGACAAGAGCATTATGCACTGCTCGTTCGACTTTTTCATTATCAATGGTCCCCTCCATTGCTGACCAATAATTCCGCCATGCACTTTTTGCAATCTTTTGAGCTTTTTCAGAATCTCGATCTAAAAATATCATTGCTGTTCGCGGCATCATCCATCGCTGCCAAACTCCACCACTTGGATGAAACTGCTTTTTCATTCTTTCGTGAGTCGCTTCAATCACTGCAGGGGGTGTGATTGATAAATTAAAAACCCCCACTGGCAAAATAGAATTGGCCATCTCTTGAATTTTTTCATCATGGGTCCCAATAGTAAGCTCTAGTAAATCTAAAGGAGCTTCAAAAGGGATCACTCCAACCTTTTCAAATTCATAAAAGTTTTTTAGTGGGATTGTCTCGACATCTTTACCATAGACTTTAAGAACACTCTGCCATTCTTCAGATGAGCGAAAATCACTCGCACTTAATGACATGGGCTGAATCTCTTCACTTGAAAACTGTTCGCCCTTTAATAAGCGCAAGAAAATCTCAGTGGCTTGCCATAAGATTTTCCCTTTAACCACCGGCCATGCAGTTTCTTCCACAGCGTCTCTGGGAACCACTCCATAAGGGCGATTAGAGAATTCAAAACGACCCGAGGCAAATCCAATATTGATCTTTCTTTTTTCTTGAGCATTAAGACCGTGAAGCGAAAGAAAATACCTTATGGCTTCGGCATGGGCTATTGGTCCACCGTTGCATAAAATGTTTCGAATCGCTGAGCCCAATTGAATTTTTTCCGTGCGCGCAAATACTTGATGAGCGAGTTGCAAGATATCGGTATTTAAGCCAATCTCTCCGTCAAAATGGGGAACAACTGGTTTTTTATTTTCTTTTTGCACCATTGTTGAAAGATGCGTCTCTGCGACCCATGCTGTTCCGAAGTCTAATTCATCGGCCAGCACCACTTGGTCGAAAAAATTTTGAAACATGGTTTTTTCATCGGGCTTGTACCCATCGACTCGCAACTGACAAATAGAGAGAAAAATATCGTATTTCATAACGAACCCGTCCTTCCCCCATCAACAGGTAAGTTGATACCGTTAATGTATGAAGCCAGTGGAGAGGCTAAAAATGCGATGGTTTGAGCTGTTTCTTGGGGTTTTGCAAATCTTTTTGTAGGGATATAGCCCTTCCATGTTTCTGCGATCTGTTCGGGAGTTTGATTGAAGCGTTCACTCGCGGCTTGGATGAGAGTTTCAAGCCGCTCAGTTTCGGTAAAACCCGGAAGCACGTTGTTCACGGTAATTCCAAATTCTCCCACTTCATTGGCCAGCGTTTTTGCCCAATTGGCAACCGCGCCCCGAATCGTATTGGACACTCCCAAATTAGGAATTGGTATTTTCACTGATGTGGAAATGATATTAATAATGCGACCATATTTTTTAGCTTTCATTCCCGGAAGTAAGGCTTGTGCTAAAGTCTGATTAGCCAATACATGAGTTTTGAATCCATCAAGAAAGCTTTGAGCCTCGGCTTCAACAAGAGGCCCCGCCTTCGGACCGCCCGCATTGCAAACCAGTATCGTATAGGGATGATTCTTTAGATCTGTTTTTTCCAGTTGCTCAGCAATTTTTTGGGTGTCGTTGAGATCCAACGCTAATATTTGATGTCCGTCCCCAGAAAGAGATTGGAGAACCTCCTTTAAATCCGCTTCCGATCGTGCCACCAAAGTCACCC
Organism: Bdellovibrionales bacterium; assembly: GCA_020435085.1. Classification (GTDB taxonomy): domain Bacteria; phylum Bdellovibrionota; class Bdellovibrionia; order Bdellovibrionales; family UBA1609; genus JABSOQ01. The sequence continues at coordinate 10,171 of JAGRAB010000122.1, forward strand.
TGGCTCCTGCTTGAGCAAAAGTACGTGCCGTTTCTGCTCCGATCCCTTTTGATGCGCCGCACACTAGAGCTCTATACCCACTTAAATCGATATTCAGCATAAAACACCCATCTATATTATGATTATGACCCAAAGATCTTGCCCGAGGACGCCAGAGCGTTCAAGTGGTTCTTTATTTTTATGAAACGAATGCAGAGGATTTTTTAATTTTTAAAGCAGTGAGTTTGTGCTCTAATGCCTTTTACTTATCAACAAGGAATATCTTCGCTTTAAATGAGACCAATTCTTGCCATTTTAGCATGCTTCATATTTTCAACACAGACTCGAGCAGAGTACCCTTTTGCTCGAAAGAATCACGATCTTGGCTCGGAAATTAAAAATGATTCACAAAGACTCATTCCAGAATTTCAATTTGCACGATTTGCCATTGATGGCGACACTTGGGCACGCTCCCTAGGAGTTAATGATTTTTATCATGGGGTCGGATACTGGATACAAGGCCGCACTGAAGTTAATCCAAACCCTTTTCTTTTTATTAACGTTCGAACAATTGCTTACTCTGGTTCATCCAGTGAAGGGTACGCCAACCCAACAGGTTTCTATAACCTCATAAGTTTTACCGGAAACTGGCCTCAACAATTTGATTCCTATAGTTTGAAACTAAGAATTGTAGATCTTGAAAGGCAAAATATAGGATTTGGCCTCCTTGTGCAAGACCGAGAAATGAATGGCGCGCTCATTGAACTTTCAAATGAAAATCATAATTTTCGTTTTCTTGGTGACAGCACCGGAGCCCTTGTCTCTGGAGATGATCTTGTAAATGCCCAAACTCAACTTTTTCATGGCTGGATCGGAGGAGGTGCTTCCTTTTGGACACAAAGCCAATCACAATCTCAACTTCCTAAAAATCGTGACCCATATTATTATATAACGTCGTCTCATAAATTTTTTGAAAATCAATTGGGTTACGAAGTGGAATTTGGACAAAGAAACTCCGCTCACTCAGGATTAATAGCATTCTCATTTAACAGACAAAAAGATTTTTGGTCTCTACAATCAAAATTGGAAGCGCGAAATTATCAAGCTGGCTTTGGCAAAGATTTCGTCGGCCGTATTGAGCATCAATATGTATCATACGATCAATATGACAAAGCCTATACAAATGCGATGAATCTTTTTACAAAATCAGATAGGGCTTCTATTTATACGCTCCATTTAAATATAAAATATGAAATCAATGATACATGGAAACTTGAATCTCTTAACGAAATTGGGACCTTTGATTTTCGAGACAATAATGAATATTCATCATTTTATTTTTATCGTGCAGGAATTGATTATTGTCCTATAGAAAAACGAGACGACTGCATTTCTATGTTTACTTCTAATAAAGTTCTGAACGTGAGTTACAACCGTCCACCGCATCAACTTTCATATTCAAATGTTTCTTTTTTTAAACGAGTGGACTACTTTGGGTTTGAAGGCCGTTTTCGAT
>JAGRAB010000123.1 GCA_020435085.1 Bdellovibrionales bacterium
GATATTTAGAGGACGGAGGGGTAAGAACCTCCGCAATTAAAGGGGCCAGTTTCTAAAATGCATTATTTGATGGAATTGGTATTACAACCACCACTGGGCCACCAGGGTTTCAAGAAAGTCTTTTTTATTCAATAAATCTTGGGTGAAAACGGCATCCGCATACTCTTTTGAGGGTTCGACGAAGGCCTGATGCATGGGCTCGACTTGTTCAGAAAATTGCTCAAGAACACCTGCTTGTGAGCGACCTCGCTCTTTAACATCTCTTTTGAGTCGACGTTGCAAACGTTTCTCATGGGAGCACTCAATAAAACAAGAATGATCAAACAATGGACGTAAAATTTCTTGAGACAAGATCAATGTTCCATCGACGATAATCACATCTTTTACAGGAAAAAACTCTGTCTTTGTTATGCGTTGGTGAGTTTTAAAATCATAAATGGGAATTTCACTGGATTGTTGGTTTTTTAATTGCGACAACACTTGAGCCATTAAGGTAAAATCCAAAGCATTCGGATGGTCAAAATTGACCGAACCACCGTCATAATCAAAACGATCACTTTGATCGATATAAAAACTATCTTGATACAAAATCTGAGAGCGTTCATCGCCCAATCGCTCTTGTAGTTTTTGTGCTAATGTTGTTTTGCCAGAGCAACTGCCTCCAGCAATGGCAATCACTTTTGCCACCATCACCTACTTTGTGTTGTACAGGCGATCTCCGGCATCGCCAAGCCCAGGTAATAAATACCCCATTTCATTCAATTCTCTTTCCACACTGATGGCATAAACTTTCACATCAGGATGAGCCTCATAAAGATCACTCAAACCCTGTTTGGAAACCAAAATACAAAGACAACGTATCTCACCCACTTCATATTGCTTCAAGCGATCAATGCTCGCAATAATGGTGTCACCCGTGGCTAATAAAGGATCAGCTAAGAGAATGGGTTTTCCTTTGCAATTTTCTGGAAGTTTAAAATAATACTCCACCGTGTTTTTAATAAACTTATCTCGATAGATGCCTATATGACCCGCTTGAGCAAAGGGAAGAGTGGTGAGCAAACTGTCGAGCATTCCGTTTCCGGCTCTCATAATAGAGACAACAATTGGAGGAGTCGCAATTCGCTGAACTGTTGTATTCTCCCACGGAGTTTCAACGTCAGCAGTGGTTAATTCATAATCTTTTGTGGCCTCATAGGCCAAGTAGCGCGAAAGCTCTTTAATGATCGAGCGAAACTCAGAGGACTTCGTGTTTTTATCTCTTAAAAATCCCACTTTATGTAGCAATAGTGGATGCTCAATTAAATTTAAATTTTTCAAATGTTTCTTCTCCTATCAAAATGCTCTTTCAATTTGCCTTTCATCTTTTCACTCAAAGGCAAATTCCTACTCTCCCATAAAAAGTCTTAATTCATTTGCATGAGAATTTTATATCATCCTTTCTTTTTCAAAGCTCCAGCAAGCAGGATGCGTTTGGCCATAAGGCCAATGCTGGGGAGGACAGGAGTCCGACTTTGGGAGAAGGAGAAGATACAAATTAAATTCATTATTATATCTTCTCCATTTTAAAATACAGTTCCATCGCTCAAAATTTGAAGGGGCGGCTCGCTTTTGGGGCTTCGCTGCTGAGCCAATTTTCTCCCCGCCCACCAAGTTCCACCTTCTAAGACTTTTGCTAAAGGAAACTCTTTTTCTGAAAATCCTAACTCTTCACGCACAAGTGGAGCGATTTTATCTAAGAGCTGCACCGTTAATGCCCGCCATTCAATAATTAAAGCATCACCCGGCTGATGAGCTATTTCTAATAGACTCTCATCTCGCAGTTTTAAAACTCCGCCATCCACAAAAAGACCGCCATTTCGATATTCAGCAAGGCCTGTGAGTTGATCCATTTGTGTGATTTCAAATCCGGCAGACTCTAACGGCTCAAGTAATGAATACGTCAACCACTGCGACAGCTTGTGAAACGCAATTTTACCTTGCGAGGGATGCTCCCACACATCTCCTAAATTAACACCATCTAAGACAAGTCGCCCAGGCCAAATCGAGCCAAGGCCATACAAAATGGCTTTTAGTATTTCTTCCGCAGGAAGCTTCATGCCGAATTGATTTTTAAAATAATCAACTAAACCACCGGGTCTTTGCCCCACAAAATATTTTGGCTGGCTCAGTATGGCTTCACCCAAAGCGCGAACTAAACCCGCACGCCCTGGCACACCAATAAGGGGATTGGTTGGCGACACTTGAAATCCCTCTTCGATATCTTGGCTTTGAATTCTCAATAACGCTTTGGCATCGGAACGTAATGGATCTTGGTTTTTCTCTAAAGAGAATTTTCCGTCGAGAAACATGTAAAAACTAGCTATCCCTAAGCCTTCAGAACGGCCAATTGGATCAGGAGATTCCACACCTTTTAACATATTATCGGATTCAACATTAGATGAAGAAGAATTCAGTTTTGGTTCGGGATTACCGACATTGAGTTGATTGACTGAGATGCTCAAATTTTTGCGTGCGTTTTTTGCTTTTGCCTCATCAAATTTCCATTCGGCACCGGCTCCCGCATCAAGCAATACTGATGGAATGACGAGATCAATTTGTCTTCTGGCTTTTTCAAAAGCGTCCAGCGAGGACCACTTTTGAAAAAGTGCCTCGAGTCGTTTTGGGTTTTTTGCACGAAAATGACCCCAGCGAGAATGATAGGGAATTTTTAAATAGGGATAATTTTCACGAATCACTTGTGTCACGTAATCCGCTAGTTTTGGTAGATTTTCTAAGTGCATTTCAAAATAAGAGTTTCCATTTTGAGCCTCTTCAAAAACTTTTGCGGTCGTTGCACGAACGGCTTGTGGAGTTAAAAAGTCAGACGCTTTTTCTAGCTTCATGAGTCTTCCTTAATTGAACGTCCCACAACGGTTTTTAATTCCTCGCCTTTTTTAACTTTTCCATCGGTAAAATACCCAGCAGCTTTTTTTGCTTCAATTTCTACTTGGGCATCGGCTGGAATTAATTCTTCGGGAATAGATAAGCGATTCATCACTTTTATGCCACTCCCTACAATGGCGTCATACTTCATGTTACTCATCGAATGGAGATGGTCAATTTTTTGAATTCCGAAGTAATGAAGCACATCAGGCATCAACTCTTGAAACCGGGCATCTTGCACCCCCGCCACACACTCAGTGCGATGAAAGTATGTGGCTGCACTATCGCCGCCAGGTTGCCGCTTTCTTGCGTTATAAACCAAAAATTTTGTGACTTCACCGAGAGCGCGTCCTTCTTTTCGAAAGTAAACCACGATACCCACTCCACCACGTTGCGCTGTGCGGGCGGCATCTTCAATTCCGTAAGTTAAATAGGGCCGACACGTGCAAATATCAGAGCCAAAAACATCGGACCCATTGCATTCATCGTGCACACGACAAGTGAGCTCTACACCAGGCTTTTTTAAATTATGTACATCACCAAAAACATAGGCCGTTGTACTGCCAATGGGTGGAAGCAAGAGTTTCAGATCGGGACGCGTTACAAGCTCTGGAAACATGCCACCGGTTTCTGTAAATAAAACTTTTCTCAACTCACCTTCGTCGATTCCCACTCGCTGGGCAATTCCCGGCAAATACCAAACCGGTTCAATGGCGATTTTGGTAACTTTAACATCGTGACTTTTTCGAACAATTTTTCCATCAACAGGAAGACGCCCCAGTTTAATCGCTTCGGTCACTTCTGGAATAGAAAGATGAGCATACGTCACTGCAATTGTTGGTTTAATATTGTAACCTTGCTTTAAATAAGACCCGAAATGCTTGTTAATATCGGCACCCAATGGATCAAGAGAAACGATGCGTTCTGGTTGAAACCAAGTTTCACTCGGTTCAATCGAAACCGTTGGGTCTGTGTTTTCTAAATCAGGTGCATGATCTTCTGGAAACTGACCAGCGGCAATAGAAAGGGCTCGATAAACTGTGTAACTCCCTGAATGAGAGCCTATGGCATTACGATTTTGTTTATTCGAAACTGTTGCCACAACCGGGCCACGCTCCATAGGATCTCGAGCTCCCCAATTGATGGGTAATGATTTTTTAAAAATCTGATTCGAGTGGGAGGTTAAGACCACATGCGATCGTTTTTTTGATTTCGACTTTTGTTTTTTTTCTATCGCCACTGTTGATTCCTTTATCAATATCACCTTAAATTTTTTTACTCGTCCTCTTGGTCAATCAATAGAAATCTTAAAATTAAAAATTCTCAATTGATAAACCGCAAAG
>JAGRAB010000124.1 GCA_020435085.1 Bdellovibrionales bacterium
CAACGGCAAGTGAATGGTTACAGAGCTAATTTAGGTGCGATTCAAAATCGTTTGATCTCAACTTCTGAGAACTTAAGTGTTGCGGTAGAAAACTTTTCAGCAGCCAATTCACGGATTCGTGATACAGATATTGCTGAGTCAAGTGCACAATTAGCAACATCTCAAATTTTAAACCAAGCATCTGTAGGTGTTTTGGCTCAAGCCAATCAACAGCCAGCAGCGGCTTTAAGATTAATTAGTTAATGAATTGATTTTAGGTTGGGAGCCGGTTTAGATACTCCTTCCGGCTCCGGTACCTACCTACCCAGGGGAGGCCTCTCTCCTGGGGTACTATATTATAGTGGCTCGACTAGGCAAACGTTGATTTCTCCATAAGTCTATCATCAGTAAGTCTGAAGCCCCTTGGTCGAGTTATTGATAAAAGTCCTGAATTGAGCCAATCAATAGTCAAGTTTTCAATACTAAAGTCTGAAATTTATTTTACCTTAGTCTAGATTCACTAGATCTGACTTCAGTGTGGCAAGACCCCGCCGATAGGTGGGTTGTAAGTTGAGAGGAACCTAGACTACAAAATCAAAGTTCCAATCAAAAATAAACAAAAAATAACTGGTAAAGAGCACCTGAAGCATGAGTGAGTAGGTACATTCAAGCTTCTTGAAGGGATGTCTTTACCCAAAAAAAGGAGAACAATATGTCTTTAAGAATTGCCACAAACGTAGCAGCAGTGAATGCTCAAAAATCAATGTCTACAAACTCTCGTAACATTGAAAAGAGTTTTGCACAATTATCTTCTGGGAGTCGAATTACTAAAGCGGCAGATGATGCGGCAGGGCTGTCAATTAGTGAAACATTGAAGTCAACAATACGTGGATATCAACAAGCACAAAGAAATGCAAACGATGGTATCTCAATGGTCCAAGTGGCTGAAGGTGGACTTGGTGAAGTGAGTAATATTTTAACTCGTATGAGAGAGTTGGGTGTTCAAGCTTCAACGGCAACAGTGGGTGAAGTTGAGCGAGGATTTATTGATAAAGAAGTTCAACAATTAAAGTCAGAAATTCAAAGGATCTCTGAGTCTACACGTTTTGGAAATGCCAAGCTTCTTGATGGAAGTGGGTCTGAATATGCTTTCCAAATTGATATTAACAATGATGATTTCCAAGATCGAATTTCTTGGGATGCTAGTCAACAAGAAGCAACACTTTCTTCTCTTGGAATTGATGGATTTGATTTTTCTACAGCTGACGGTGCTCGAGAAGCACTCGATGTTCTTGAAGGGGCACAACGTCAAGTGAATGGTTATCGAGCCAACTTGGGAGCTATTCAAAACCGTTTGGTCTCAACATCTGAAAACTTAAGCGTAGCGGTCGAGAACTTTTCAGCAGCGAATTCACGAATTCGTGATACAGATATTGCTGAAAGTACTGCGATTTTAGCAACTAATAATATTCTTCAACAGGCTTCTGTGGGTGTTTTAGCTCAAGCAAATGCACAACCAGCAGCAGCTCTTAGATTACTTTCATAATGTAAATTAAAAAGAAGGGTTTAGTTCTCTAACCCTTCGGTATTTACCTACCCGAAGAGGTTTTCCTCTTCGGGGTACTCATTTTTAGTATCTCGACCAATATCTAAATAAGGTCGAGAGATATTCATTATCTTTCTTTTATCTTCCGATAAATACATTGAGATGAATATAAAAAGTATTGCTCCAAATATTATGCCACTTGAACAGATTCGAAAAAACGAATCTAAAGAGAAAGTGCGCACATTGGAATCCCAGGAGCGCGATGCTAATGGTAAGCAAGAGCGGGGAGATGAAGAACACCATCCCCCTATGACTCAAGAAGAATGGTTAGAAGCGGTCGAAAAAATTAAAGCACTACCAGCTGTTGTAAAAAATAATCTCACTGTGACTTGGGTTCAAGAGGGGCATGTTCGCGTAGTTAAAATTATGTCAGCCTCTCAAGAGGTCGTGCGGCGACTTTCTGAAAAAGATGTAAGAGACGCTATTTTGCAAATTGATATTGAACGTCCTAAAGGGCAACTTCTCGATAAAGCCATGTAATGCCAATTCCAAAAAATAATTATCTTAATTCACAAGTCAGAAACTGGCCCATGGGTGTGCCAAAAGATCGTCAATAAAAGTTCATTTCCCAGTTAATTGCCTATAGAAGAGGGGCTCTTCCTCCCAAAGTCTAAGACATATTATTGGCTCACAGAAACTGTAGATTTTTGAGAAAATAGTTTTAAGTACGATATGTCAGGAGGACTTTCGCTTGATAAACTTTGGAGGAATAGCATCAGGCTTACCACCAAACTTGGTTGATCAATTGATCGAAGCCGAACGTATTCCTGTAAAAACTTTAGAAGATCGACAAGCAAAATCCCAAAAGCGATTAGACTTAGTTAATGAATTAGAGGGAAAGATTCGATCCATGGATAAGTCTTTGCTGGGGTTAGCTTCTACCAGGGGATTTTCTGATATCAAACTAACAAGTGGAGATCCAAATATCATTCAGGGTGTGGTGGATCCAGCAGCAGGAGCTACTGGTTCGTGGAATATTGAGGTTGTGCAATTAGCACAAAGAGCGGCCGCCATTACAAATGGATTTCCAGATAAAGACAGAACAGAAATTGGTGTTGGCTATTTTGAGTTTGATACTCCAGAGGGGAAAAAAGAAATTTATATTAATGGACAAAACAACACCCTTGAAGGTGCTGCTGAAGCAATTAATAGCTCTGGAATGGGCGTGCGAGCAACTGTATTGAATGATCGTAAAGACCCTGATCGACCATATAAGCTTGTCATCAGTGGTGTGAATGTGGGGGGAGATAATAGAATTGAATACCCTACTTTGTATTTTCTTGATGGCGATCAAGATATTTATTTTGAAGAGGAGCGCGCTGCTGAAAACGGCGTTGTTAAAGTTGATGGTTTTGAATTTGAAGTCAATGACAACAAGGTTGAGGGAGTTATTCCTGGAGTGACTCTTGATTTAAAGCAGGCGGCACCAGGAAGAACAATCAATGTCAGTATTAAAGAAGATATGGAAGTTGTCAGTGGAAAGGTTAAAGAATTTGTTGATGGAGTGAATGGGGTTTTGTCTTTTATTCAAGCTCAAAACAAATTGGATGCCAATTCTGATACAAGTTCAAGCTTAGGGGGAGATAGTCTCTTAAGAAGTGTGGAAAACCGAGTACGTCGATTGGTTCAAGGTCCACAGTTTGGTTTAGGTGGTGGTATTCAGAGGCTTAACCAGCTTGGAATTGAATTTAGTAGAAATGGTGTGCTGACCTATGATGAAGAAAAATTCAATACAGCACTTTTGCGAGACCCTGTTGGGGTAAGAAATTTTTTAGTGGGTGATGGATTTGATATTGGATTTATTCCTTCTGTTAAAAGAGAAGTAAGTACTCTCTTGGATGGCGTATTTGGTCCAGTGACAATACGAAAAAGAGCTTTGCAAGATAAAATCAGGCAAATGGATGACCAAATTTCAAATAAAGAAAGACAACTAGAGGTCAAAGAAAAATCATTGAGGCAAAAGTTTGCTAATTTAGAAACTCAAATGTCTCGATTAAAATCTCAAGGAGCAGCGGTTGCGGGCCTTGGTGGTGGAGGAGGAGCTCCTGGGCTTATTGGAGGATAATTGGACTTTAAATTTTTTATAAAATCACCGATGAAGTGTAAGGAGAAAAGCCTCGGATGAAAAATGCCTACCAAAAATATAAAACAACATCAGTTCAAAGCGCGAGCCGAGAAAAGCTTTTGTTGATGCTTTATGAAGGAGCTATTCGTTTTACAAAGCTTGCAATAAAAGGTTGTGTAGAGAAAAACATCGCAGACAGAGGGATGTATATAGGACGCGTTTACGATATTATCCTTGAACTCAATAATACGCTTGATCATGAAAAGGGTGGGGAAATTGCTAAAAACCTTGAGCAGCTGTATATGTTTCTTACAGATCAGCTCACTCAAGCAAATATTTCAGGTGATCAAAAACCATTAGAAGAAGTTTTAAAAATTCTTACAACCCTTCATTCTGGTTGGAAAGAAGCTATAGAAAACTTAAAAAAAGAAGATAACTTAAATAAATAAAAGAGACCATGGAGGGGAAGAGATGCAAGAGGTAATCAATTTATTAAATCAAAAAAATAGTCATCTTGAACGTTTTTTAAAACATAATGAAAAAGAAATTTTAAATTTTACTGATGGAAATTTTGATAATTTAGAATATTTTTATAATGCTCGTGAAGTTATACTTGATATGATTGGATGCCTTGATAAAATGATAGAGGAAGCTCAGCGAACTATGGATCCGGAGTTAAAGCTAACTAATGAAAATCGAGCACTTATTCTCAAAGAATTAGATAGAAAAAATGATTTAGTAACACAAATACTCTCTCAAGACTTACAAATTCTATCTATTATTGAAAAAGCAAAGTCGGGAATTATTAAAGAATTAGCACAAGTAAGAGCTGCAAAAAAAGCTGTAGGCTCTTACAAGAGTGGTCCTGCAGAATCACAACTGAATGAAAAAGTTTAAATCACTGATCTTCATCTTGGTCTCTTAAAAAAGCGAGGTGATCTCGCTTTTTTTGTGGCATTTCATTGACTGGCCTTTAGTTAATGAAGTCAAAATTCTGTCTCTTTCAAGTATCAAAGTGCATTTCAATGCTTTTGTAAAGTGGCACTATAGTTGCTTTTTATAAAAAAGTTAGTAGTGAGGAGGGCTCATGCAGTCTTTGGATCAGGACAAAAGTCGCTTTT
>JAGRAB010000125.1 GCA_020435085.1 Bdellovibrionales bacterium
AAGAATTTTCAAATTTTAATTCAATAATTAATTTTTCTTCCTTTGCAGGGTCCACTTGACCCATGAGTTCAATGATGTCCTGGTCTCCAAAAAGTTTTTTATCGAGGTTATCCACTTCTGCAGTTAAGTTTCTTTTTTGATCTTCTAATACCTTCAAATGTAAAGGCCATTCATTTTCTTTTTCCCAAATTTGATAAGCCGAGGGAGTCCTTTTTAAATGAGTATTCGCACTCAACTTCGAGTGAATGACATCTATCTTTTTCTCAACTTGAAAAATTTGATTTGTGAGAGACATTTTTTTTTCTTCAATGATTTTTTGTAGACTTGTAGGTAGATTTATAAATAGGATTTTTTTATTTCTATAAGCGGCAAGACTTTTTTTAAGGCTTAAAACTTTTAAAAAAAGAGTATGATCAAAGCTGTCCGTTACAGATTCGACTTCAGGCAATGTCTCTAAGCTTCCAAATTCAGTTTTAAAGTTATTTGTGGATTTTGTAACATATTGACAAAATTCAGAGCGTGATTTCAAGGGAGCCACTCCCTTTTCATATTTTAATTGGTCATTAGCACCAATTGTTGTTGTGGAAAAAATGATGGCTAATGCAAAAGCATATTTCCACTGAAGAAATCTTTGTCGCAAGTTCTGAGTTGTCGTCACATTCCTCTTTTCGGAATATCCCATTTAAAAACGAGTAATAGCGCAATGCATTAAATTTTTTGGACAAAAGTCCGATAACGTCCTATGAGTGTTTCATCAATTGGCCCATTTCAGGTCACAACCCAAATAGATCTACCAGACATAAAGAATGTTACTGATCTAATTTCTGAAAAGGCCCAGGGCACTGGAGAAGTAGAAGCAGAGGCTGCCACTGACGACTCAACGCAAGATCAGGAAAATAGAGGCTTTATTCAAGTTATTGATTTTATCGATCAATTGAAAAAGAAGCATAAAGGTCAAATGCGGCAAAAAAGAAACATAATGTTTTCAAGAGAGAGTAGTTTAGAAAGAGCCATCTTTAAGTACAATCAATTAATTCATATCGAAGAAGACCTTGAAGATAAAGGTCGCCTATTGAACAAGTCAGTTTGAGAAAAATCGTATTATTTAGAGAATATAACGCACATAGCTAAAGGTTTACTGCAATGCGTCGATGAGTGTTTTGACTGCTGAAATGAATTCTGTCTGTGGGCCCTCATTTTCACTTTCGCCTCATTTTGAGGCAAAGGTGGAGTGAATTTTTGAGGAGGGTGCTCATCATGTCTTTTAGAATCAGTTCCAACGTAACAAGTCTTGCGGCACAAAGGTATTTGTCTCAAGCCCAAAGATCTGCCGAGAAATCACAAATTGCACTGGCCTCTGGTCGCCGTGTGGTTAATGCCGGAGATGATGCTGCTGGTTTTGCTATTTCAGAGAGTTTACGTGGGCAATTAAGTGGAACAAGGCAAGCAAAGATGAACGCAGAAAATGCGGTGTCACTCATACAAACTGCAGAGGGTGGTTTGAACGAGCAAAATAATATCTTAGTTCGATTACGAGAACTCGCTGTTTACTCGGCCTCTGACACAATTGGTGATGAAGAACGAGAATATTTAGATAAAGAGTATCAGGCTTTGACGAGTGAGTTAGATCGTATTGCAAAGACGACTAATTTTGGAAATAAAAGACTTCTTACAGGAACGGGAGAAGAGTTTCAATTCCATGTTGGAGCTTTTCGGGGGCCAGAGAATACAATTTCTTTTAAACTAGATGCCGATACAACAGCAGCCAACTTAGGCGTCGATGGTTTATCTATTACAGATCAAGATGATGCTTTAGATAATTTGGAAGATATTGATACAGCTTTACAGCAGGTTGCTGGAGCAAGAGCCACATTTGGAGCTATGCAAAGTCGATTTCAACATACGATCGATCACCTTCAAGTGCAGGCAGATAACTTAGATATTGCGAGGTCAAATATTGTAGACGTAGATGTGGCTAAAGAAGTAACCAATATGGTGCAAAATCAAATTCTACAAGAGGCTGGGATTGCCGTGCTTGCACAGGCAAAGCAGGACGCTCGGCGAGTTGTAGACCTTATTTAATTTTTCCTCATTAAAATTTATCACATGGAAAATCCTTATTTTTTAAGGGCGGGCGGGCGACTGTATTTTGCAGTCGCCTTTTTTATGGTTGCCGGCTTCCATTTTATTTATAATTTCACTTCAAAAACCAAATTATGCATCGCATCTATAAAAAATTTTAAAAATTTATTCTTAATACTTTCAGCAACAAGACGCATAGCGTTTTAAAAAACCTAGACTAAAGCCTAAAGTAACCTAGACCAAAGCCGAGAAGTTTACTGAACACGTTGGAGCATCCTCGGCGTGGAATTCATTTCGGCAGTCACCAAAATGTATTCCATATCCTAGTTCCAAAAGTTAAGAGGGTCAGTCACCCCTCTGGCTTTTGGTCTCCAACAGCAAAAAGAAGAAATGATTTTAACAGACAGAATGTCCTTGTTAGTAAATCCATATGCCTGAAAAAAACTGTGGGCAGATGAGCTAACTCGAATCGTGTTACATGAATGTACACAAGCACGTTGGAGGCTACACATGGGCTTAAGAATTAATACGAACGTAGGTTCGATATCTGCTCAACGTACGTTGTCTAAACAACAACAACGACTTGAGCATTCTCAGCAAGCATTGTCATCAGGTAAGCGAATCGTTAACGCTTCAGATGACGCCGCAGGATTGGCTATTTCTGAAAATATCAGAGGTCAATTAGGTGGTATTAAAATGGCAAGAAATAACTCTTTTAATGCACAATCTCTGATTCAGATCAGTGAAGGTTCGTTAAATGAAATTTCTAATATCATGATTCGATTACGAGAATTAGGGGTGCAAGCGGCCTCAGATACAGTGAGTGATGTTGAGAGAGAGTTCTTAGATAGAGAAGCTCAACAGTTGGTTGAGGAATCAAATCGAATTGCATTAAGTACTCGCTTTGGTAACAAGACACTTCTTGATGGGTCTGGAGAAGAACTAGAGTATCATGTTGGTCCATTCGCAGGCGAAGAAAACGTTATTAGATATCAGATTACTGCTGATGCAACAACTTCGGCTCTGGGTGTCGATGGCATCTCTGTTGGGGATAAAGATTCGGCAAAAGATACGCTCGGTGCAGTGGATGAAGCACTTGTTCATTTGGGGAATATGCGAGCTGACTTTGGTGCAGTTCAAAGTCGATTACAAAGAACAACGAGTAACCTCGACATTCAATATGAAAACTTGTCAGCGGCAAAATCTCGAATTGCAGACGCAGATATTGCTTACGAATCAGCAGAAATGACATCAGCACAAGTATTACAAAACGCCTCAGTTGCCGTGTTGGCTCAAGCCAATAACAATGGAGCCTCTGCTCTACGACTGTTGAGTTAATCAATTATTAACAAAAATATCTCTCTGACTTTATGAGTCCAGTCTTATGGACTGGGCTCATGGATTAAAGATTTTTGAGTGCACAAAAGTTTTTAACAGGTTTGAGTAGTAGGCCCACAGACTAACTACTCTTAAGCCCGCCCTAGGGTCTAAAGGCCCTAGGGTTTTTTTATCTTTGCTCCATTTTGATACATTGCTTTTATCTTCAAAATGGTTATCCTTAAATAGATGAAAAGAAATTCATAAAATAACTCAATAATTCACGATATAATAAGATTGAGAGCAAAGTATGTTGTCTTATATAGATACAAAGGATTTTCAGATGAAAATAATGGTTGTTGACGATGAAGAGTTAAACAGAGATTTGTTTTCAGATATATTTTCTGATGAAGAAAATGTAGAAGAGGTCTTATGTTGCCCCAGCGGTGTTGAAGCTCTAGATCAAGTTTCAGAGTTTCAACCAGATGTCATTATTCTAGATATTATGATGCCTCATCTTAATGGGTTTGAGTTCTGTAAAACGCTGAGGTCTAAAAAAGAAATTAAACAGCCTCGTGTCATTATGGTGACAGGAATGTCAGGTGATGACGTTATGGACAAAGGCATGGCCTCTGGTGCTGATAAACTTTTTTTTAAGCCTTTAAATGTAAATATTCTGCGTAACGAAGTTCTTAACAGTTAGTTTATTAAAAGGTTTAATGAACTTTTTAAAATACATCTTTAGACGTTTGCTTTCTATATTTCTTCTCGGCTGCGATGGCCCGTTAGGGGCTTCTGAAAACCGTATCACTATCTTCACAAATTGTATGGCTATCTGGGGGTTTTGCTCATTTTTCCCATTTGTTAATTTATTAAATAGTGCAAATGTACCGGCAAAACTTTATATT